>JBDTAN010000001.1:0-2997 GCA_039924585.1 Chitinophagaceae bacterium
TACAAATATTCAAACATGAAAAAAGCAGAAAGAACTATCGTTGAAAGCAAAAGCGATACTCGAATGATTGAGGATTTAAAATTACAAGTTGCCCACCTGGAACAGGCTATTGGACAAAAGCAGATAAAAATTGATTTTCTCGAAAAGGTTATTGATATAGCAGAGGAAACATATCAGGTGGATATTAAAAAAAAATTGTTCATCAAACCATCAGATGGTTTTGGGAACACCGGAAAGAAACCCAATATTCCCTCAACCGGTTTTATAAAGCCATAGACATTAGCAAACAGGCAGTGCATAACATGTTAAACAGGTATTTAAAAAATCAGGAAATGCAGGAACAATTGAGCTATTTAATTTTTAAGATTCGTAAAGATCATCCGAGTATGTGTATGCGAAGTATGTATTATAAGATACAGCCTGATGGTATGGGGCGGGATAAATTCGAGGCTTTTTGTAAGGCACTTGGACTCAAATCTAAAAGGTGGCGTAACTACACCAAGACAACTGATAGTAATGGTGTGATCCGGTTTGACAATCTGATAGAAGGCTTGATAGTAAAGCGTTTGAACCAGGCATGGGTAAGTGATATTACCTATTTTGAAGTGGGCGGCAGATTTTATTATATTACCTTTATTATGGATTTATTTTCAAGAAGAATTTTAGGATGGCAGGTTTCAAAAAGTTTAAGAACTTCAGATACCACACTCCCGGCTTTGCGCCAGGCACTTAAAATCAGGAAAAATGAAATTCCTGTTGGCTTAATTTTTCATTCAGATGGTGGCGGTCAATATTATTGCAAGGAGTTTTTAGATATTACAAACCAATACGAAATGTGTAACAGTATGTGTGAAGCAGCATGGGAAAATGGCGCTGCAGAACGGGTAAACGGAACCATAAAAAATAACTATTTGAAATTTTATGAAATAAAAGATTATCAGATGCTAATTAAAAAGACTGACCGGGCAGTGCATTTATATAACCATGAAAAGCCACATAAAAGTTTACATTATTTAACTCCTGTAAACTTTGAACAAAATTGGATATCAAAATCTCAGTTAGCAAGAAAAGAAGATAAACCTGTAGCCTTCGGCTTCAGAAGTTTTGGAAGCCATAGGGCCTCAAAAAAGGTCAAACAAAAAACAGGTGAAGCTAAAGCCACACCTGCTATTATATCGACATTTTCGTCGGCAGCAACTTTATCGCTGACAAGTTACTCTCCAGCAGAGCCTGTTTCCTTTTCAAGTTGCTGATATAAAATTAAAAAATAAAAACATAATGAACAACATCAAAAACAAAATATACAATTAGTAAAAAACGGTCAACCTTTTTCAGGCATTGACACTTCACTAACCATTAACCATTAACCATTATCCTCAGTCTTCAAGATTAATCGTAAAAACAATCATCCTCGATTGCAGTTTATCGAGTACACTGGAGTATTTTAAATTGGGATCACGGCTATGGATATTGGTGAGGCCATAACTTATTTTCAATTCTGGGGAAACCGTTACAAAGGGTAAATAAAAATTGAAACCCAGGCCGGCTTCAACACCAAAATCTCCTTTCTTTAATTTTACAAAATTCTCTGCATTGCGTGCGGAAGAATTGCTGGCGAGATCCAAATCATATTTGATGCCGCCAAGCATATACACCCTAAAATTATCAATGCGGTCTGAATTGAATTTTATTTGTAAAGGAAAACTCACGATCGTAGATGGTAAATTTTGTATCACCGTATCTGCTTCCGTAGGTAAAGGATGGCTTAATGTATAGGTGAAAAATTTTGCGCCGCCTACTATGAGTTGTGGGTTGGCGCGAAACTCAAGTCTTTTATTTATGCGAAATGTTGCCTGCAGGCCTAATGAAATGCCGCCTTTCGCACCGGGTTCTACGGAAAGAATACTGTCATTTTGTAAAAAGCGTGCGTTCTTGGAAGGATGCAATGTGGCATTGTTATATGAAACGGATAAGCCAAAATAATAGGGCATATTATCATGCCCTTCCCTGTTGAGTTGTTTGAATTGTGCACTTGCGCGCACATTTAAAAAAATTGTGGCGATGCAAAAAAGTATTATTTGTATCCGCAATAAATGGCGCATATTCCTAAACTAAGCATTTTAAAATATGTATCCCTGAAACCTGCATCCTGTAAGAGTTTCACAAATTCTGCTCTTTCCGGAAAAGCCTGTACAGATTCATGCAGGTAACGATACGCTTTTTTATTTCCTGAAAATAATGACCCCATCCCGCGGGCAAACGATTGCATGTAGAAAGTATAAAAAGTTTTCACACCGGGTAAACTGGGTTTTGTAAATTCCAGGATCACAATTTTTCCGCCTGGTTTCAATACCCGCATCATTTCTAATAAGCCTTTTTCCAGGTGTTCAAAATTTCGTACGCCAAATGCAACGGTTATGCCATCAAACGAATTATCGGGAAAATTTATTGTTTCACTATCGCCTCTTTTGAGCTCAATAAATTTTTCCAAACCCTGTGATTCGATCTTCTTTTGACCGGCTTCCAGCATACCCGCTGAAATATCAATGCCTGTTATTTTTTCCGGGTTTAAAATTTTATGCGCCAGAATAGCCATATCAGCCGTGCCGGTAGCCACATCCAGCAACGTTTTCGGTTGTAAAGTTGAAAGTTCTTTGATGGCTTTTTTTCTCCAGCCAATATCAATGCCCGCACTTAAAAAGCGGTTGAGGAAATCATACCGCCCGGAAATGCTGTCAAACATTTCCGCTACCTGTTCCTTTTTTTCACGCGTATCTTCCTGGTTCGGAACAATATGGTCATGCGCGAATTTTTTCATAGGGCGCGAAGATAGGCTTTGTAATAATTTTTGCTGAAAGCAAAATGTATCGAAAGTTTTTATTGTCTTTAAACATATTTGTTTAATTTGTTGCCCTTCTTTCACCAAATAATGCTTTACATGTCCAAAAAATTTATGTTCATTTTCATTTCTATTTCCTGCATTGCTGCGCAGGCATT
>JBDTAN010000002.1:0-2607 GCA_039924585.1 Chitinophagaceae bacterium
ATAAGATTTTAAAAAAAAATATTCAGCTTGATTGCTTTCAGACCGTTCTTATAATAAATTACACCGGAAATGAAATTTTAAGCAATTTCACCAGTACAAATGTAAAACCTATAAGATTTTGAAAACCTTATAGGTTTATTTTCAAAATTAAAAAACACAATCATGACAAACAAAGAATTTTTTATTCAGACATGGCAGGCAGAAATTCCCAGGACTTTAATTGCTGTAAATGGTTTACCGAAAGATATGGAAAAACTGAATTACCGGTGTGATGAAAAAGCCCGGAGCGCTGCACAAATCATCGGCCATATTCTGCCACATGCCGAAGCTTTAGCAAATGCTACTTCAACTTTCATTGCCGATGAAAAATCGGAAAGAACATTTGAAAGCATTGAAGAAGCAGCAAATTATTTTGAAACAAATGCAAATACCTTGATTGAAAATTTAAAAAATGTAGATGATAAAACATGGGAAGAGCAAATGGTAGAATTCCAGGTAAATGGTCATAAAATATTTGCTGCTCCCATGACAAATATTTTTTGGAGTTTTATGTTTGACAGTATTCATCACCGCGGTCAACTGAGTACGTATTACCGGCATATGGGTGTGAGAAACCCGAATATATATGGACCAACAGCAGAAGATAGAGAAGATATGATGGCAAAAAATAATGCTTCATAAACAAATTACAAAGAAGTAAAAATGAAAAAACTAACTCCACTAATATTCTTAATTTTCACAACCTGCATATATTCCTGTCAACAATCTGCAAAACCGCCGGGTGGCTCAACAGACATATTAAACGAACAAAAAGCGATTGCTGCTATGCTGGATTCTTTTAATACGGCTGCAGCAAATGCAGATTATACAACTTACTTTAATTTTTATACCGATGATGCCATCTTCACCGGAACCGATGCTACTGAAAGATGGAATAAGCAGGAATATATGGCCTGGGCAAAACCTTATTTCGATAAAAAAACGACCTGGCATTTTACGGCGTTGGAAAGGCATATTTATTTTGACAAAACAGGAAACCTCGCCTGGTTTGATGAATTGCTAAATACGCAAATGAAAATTTGCAGAGGCTCCGGAGTTGTCGTTAAGCAAGGTGATGCCTGGAAAGTGCAGCAGTATATTTTATCCACGACTATTCCGAATGAACTTATAGATTCTGTCACAAAAATTAAAGCGCCGATTGAAGATAAATTGATAGAACAATTATCACATAAATAGCCAACTCATTTATTTTGCGCAAGCAACTAAATTAATTATTCTTAAATATTAGAGATGAATGACAATTCTAAAACACAGTGGAAAAGCCGGCTGATACGGTTTTTGATTTATGTAGTTGTAGGATTTATTTGTGCACTTTTATATAACCAATTAAAAAAATAAAATATTCAAAACTTCATTCATCAATTTCAAAAAATGAATTACAAAAAAGTAAAACTGTTGCACGTATTGGTTCTGTTTTCTCTATCCTTACCAGCTCAAACAAATTCTATTTTTAATCCGTATGAATTATTTTCCCAGGATTTTTATACAAAAAATGGAAATGAATTCCGTGCTGCAAACGGCGCTCCCGGCGCTGCGTATTGGCAAAACCGTGCAGACTATTTGTTGAATGCAACTATTGATACAGTAAAAAATACATTGTCAGCGACGGAAACAATACACTATTCCAATAACAGTCCTGAAGCATTGTCATCGGTATGGTTAGAGCTGGACCAAAATACATATCGCGAAGATGCCCGTTCAAATTTTTATACCGCATCTTCCGGCCGCAGACGGCCTTCAGGAAATATGCATACAGAAGGATATCATTTCGAAAATGTAACCATTGAATACAAAGGAAAAACTTTCAAAGCTGATTATATCATCAATGATACGAGAATGCAGATTCGTTTGCCACAGGGATTATCCTCCAAAGAAAAAATGGATATTCATATAAAATATAATTACGAAATCCCGGGAAATTTTGGTGGCAGAACAGATTTTTTTTCTACCAAAAATGGAAAAATTTATGAGATCGCACAATGGTATCCGCGCATGTGTGTGTATGATGATTTGCGTGGCTGGGATGCGTTGCCATTCCTGGGAAGCGGCGAATTTTATTGTGAGTATGGAGACTTTGATTATACGATAATAGTACCTGCCGGAATGATCGTTGCCGGTAGTGGTGAATTGCAAAATGAAAAAGAAGTTTTATCCGCGACGCAAATTCAAAGATTGAATGAAGCAAGAAAAAGTGATCAAACAATCATGATCCGAACTGCAGAAGAAATAAATAATAAACAGGAAAATAATAAAATGCAGAGCTGGCATTTTAAAATGTTCAATACAAGAGATGTTGCTTTTGGTGCATCACGTTCTTATATATGGGATGCTGCAAAAGTAAATATACCAAATGGTAAAACATCATTGGCCATGTCTGTGTATCCTGTAGAAAGTGCGGGCAACGATGCATGGGGAAGAGCGACAGAATATTTAAAAAAATCTATTGAATATTTTTCTGCAAAATGGTTTGTCTATCCGTATCCCGTTGCAGTAAATGAAGCAGGTATGGCCGGTGGCATGGAATACCCCGGAATTGTATTTGATGGT
>JBDTAN010000003.1:0-3083 GCA_039924585.1 Chitinophagaceae bacterium
CATCATTGTGGCGGCTATTTCATCCACATTTCGTTTATTTTGCCTGTCTTTTTTCTTCATTCCCATTTCGATCATTGCTCTCTTGGCCATTTTAGAAGTATATCTTTCATCCACTTTTACAATAGGCATCCCGGGAAATTCTTTTTCTAGTCTTTTGATAAATTTAGCGACCAATGGAGTGGCATGTGTATCAGAATCATCCAGGTTTTTCGGATCGCCAATGATCATATGTTCCACTTGTTCTTTTAAAAAATAATTTTTTAAAAATGGGATTAATTCTCCTGAAGGAATGGTTGTTAACCCGGTTGCAATTATTTTCATGGGATCCGTAACTGCAATACCCGTGCGCTTTCCACCATAATCTATACTAATGATCCGGGCCATTTTTTAATTTTAAAATAATAAGATATCCAGGCAAACGCATATTCCAAAAACGATACTCGTAATACCGTTGGATGTCATGAATGCAATATTTACTTTACTCAAATCATTGGGTTTCACCAAAGATTGCTGGTAAATAAGCATACTGCAAAATACAATAATTCCCAACCAATATAAAAATGAAAAGCCACCCAATAAACCGGCGGTAATAACAAATACTGCACTTAAAAAATGCAGGCCGCGGGAAAACCATAAAGCCTTTTTTTTACCCAGAATAACCGGCATGGAATACAATTGATTTTCCTTATCAAAAGTTTCATCCTGTAATGCATAAATAATGTCAAACCCGCTTACCCAGCAAATTACCGCGAAAGAAAAAAGTAAAGGAATCAACGCAAAACTTCCCGTTACTGCGAGATAAGCACCAATTGGTGCAAGCGATAAACCAATTCCTAAAACAAGGTGACAAAGTGCAGTAAATCTTTTTGTATAACTATAAAATAAAATTACAAACAATGCAACAGGTGATAATATAAGACAAATTTCATTGATAAAGAAACAACTCAACATAAAAAGCAGGCAGGCAATTATTGTAAAGATCAAAGCTTGTTTTGATGATATAATTCCGGCAGGAATTTCCCTGTTAGCTGTGCGCGGATTAATCGCATCAAAACGCCTGTCTAAATACCGGTTGAATGCCATGGCGGCACTTCGTGCAGTAATCATACAAGCCAGTACCAGCAATAGTTTCACCAACATTTCATTGAATGTAATTGTTGGTTCTGTGGTATTGGTATCAAAAAAATTCACTGCTTTCAGACCGAGAAAAAAACCAATGATTGCAAATGGTAAGGCAAAGATTGTATGAGAAAATTTTACTAAACTGAAATAGTTTTTAATAACCGCCATGTATCAAATTATTTTTATTTTTTTTCCGTCATTAGTTTATTCATAAATGCTGCTGAAATTTTCCACAAAACAATTCCTGCGGCCACGGAAATATTAAAAGAATGTTTAGTGCCGGCCTGCGGAATTTCTATACATCCATCACAATATGGTAAAACATCAGCCTGCACGCCATCCACTTCATTGCCAAAAATAAATGCATTTTTCGATTCAGTATCCATATTAAAATCACTCAAAGAAATACTTTTATCCGCTTGCTCTACTGCAAAAATTTTATAGCCCGCATCTTTCAAATTCAAAACCGCTTCCAGCAATGTTTCGAAATACATCCAGTCAACAGATTCCGTAGCACCTAAAGCTGTTTTTTGTATATCCCTGTGCGGCGGTTGTGGCGTATAGCCACAAAGAAAAATGGCTTCCGTAAGAAAGGCATCAGCGGTGCGAAAAATACTACCAACATTGTGCATGCTGCGCACATTATCCAATATAATGATCACTGGATTTTTTTCTGAAGTTTTAAATTGGGTAAGTGATTTCCTGCCCAGTTCATCCATTTTTAGTTTGCGCATCAGTTTAAAAGTTGAAAATCTATATATTTTCTGCAAAAATAAACCATCGTACACAGAAAGCTATTGTAAAATCTTGCGCTATATTTTTTCAAACAGTGTACGCACATTAACTTGCAGCCTCTTAATTAAATGAAAGAATGGACTTAACAAATTTTGACGCAAATTCAGCCGGTAATCCCCATTATAATATTTTCGGAATGCCCAGTACTGAAGCAGATTCCAGGCTAATTCTACAGCCTGTCCCCTGGGAAGTAACGGTGAGTTTTGGGGCGGGAACTGCACGTAGCCCTGAACATATTTTATCAGCAAGCCTTCAAATAGATTTATTCGATGCAGATATGCGCGGCGTTTGGAAAAATGGCTATTATATGCGGCCGGTAGATAGAAAGATTTTATTGAAGAGTGATTACCTGCGGAAAGAAGCAGAGTTGTATATAGATTATCATTCGAAAGGTGGGTTATTGGAGAATAATAAATTTATGCAAAAAAGCCTGAAAGAAATCAATGAAGGCAGTAAATATTTAAATAATTGGGTTTACCAGGAAACGAAAGCTTTATTGGATAAAGGAAAATTAGTCGGCCTTATTGGCGGCGATCATAGCACACCGATTGGTTTTTACAAAGCACTTGCAGAAAAGCATGGCAATTTTGGTATCCTGCAAATTGACGCACATGCAGACCTGCGAAAAGATTTTGAAGGTTTTAAATATTCGCACGCATCTACTATGTATAATAGTTTGGTTGAAATTGAAGCAATTGAAAAACTGGTCCAGGTTGGAGTACGTGATTATTGTGAAGAAGAGTTTGATTTTATTCAAGAAAATTCAAATAGGGTTGTTACTTTTTTTGATCAGAATATAAAAGAAAGATCTTTTTCCGGTAAAACCTGGGATGAAGAAGTTCAGGATATTATTAGTTGCCTGCCTGAAAAAGTGCATATTAGTTTTGATATAGATGGCCTGGATCCAAAATTGTGTCCGCACACCGGAACGCCCGTCCCCGGTGGATTACAGGAACAACAAGTATTGTATTTGTTTAAGAAGTTATTGGAAAGCGGACGAAAATTAATTGCCTTTGATTTAGTTGAAGTTGTTTCTACAGAAGATGAATGGGATACCAATGTAGCTGCCCATGTACTTTGGAAAATGTGTAATTTTTTAATGAAAAATAATATAGATGGAGAATGATTATACGCTGGTAATTTTGAATGAGCGCTTTCGCAGGTTG
>JBDTAN010000004.1:0-5943 GCA_039924585.1 Chitinophagaceae bacterium
GAAGGCCCGCAGTTCCGTCTGCTGAAAACGCGGATGCAGTTCAATCTGGTTTAGAACCGGCGTCTCGCCCGTCTCGTCCAGAATCCGCTCCAGATTAGGGATAGTAAAGTTCGAGACACCGACCGAGCGGGCACGGCCCTCCTGCTTTATCCGAACCAGCGCCTTCCAGCTTTCGGCATATAACCCACGATTCGGGGATGGCCAATGGATGAGATAAAGGTCCACATAATCAAGACCCAGGCTCTTCAGACTGGCATCGAACGCCTGCAGAGCATTGTCATACCCCTGATCGTCGTTCCACAGCTTTGTTGTAATGAAGAGTTGATGGTATCAAAGAATGAACATTCATAAAAAATTGTGAAGCTTACTACCATTTATTAACCGGCTATTTCAAGAAGGCTGTCACGAGCTGCATTTATCGTATAATCTAGGTCCTCATAGGAAAGGGCATCATTTAAAAACCAGCTCTCAAAGGCCGAAGGTGGGAGATAACAGCCTCTTTTCAGCATGGCATGAAAAAATTTGCTAAAGACCTTTGCATCGGCATTGGCGGCTTCTGCAAAATCATTGACCGGCGTACCAGTGAAGAAAATACTTAGCATTGACCCAATATGATTTATGGTAAAGGGAATTCCGGATTCTTCAAACACTTCCTGTAATCCCGTAACTAAATAATTGCATTTTTTATCCAGGCGTTCAAAAATTTCCCGCTCTTCTTTTAATTGCGATAAAACAGCGATACCTGCTGACATTGCCAATGGATTACCACTTAATGTACCGGCCTGGTACACATTTCCCAAAGGCGCGATATGTGCCATGATCTCTTTTCGGCCGGCAAATGCACCAACAGGTAAACCGCCACCGATAATTTTTCCATACGTGATAAGGTCTGCATTGATACCAAATTTTTCCTGAGCGCCACCAGGTGCCAAACGAAATCCTGTCATTACTTCATCAAAAATGAGCAGAATATTTTCTGCATTACAAATTTTCCGAAGACCATGTAAATAATCTTTTTGTGGTAAAACACAACCCATATTTCCTGCAACCGGCTCCACAATTATGGCAGCAATCTCATTTTTATTTTCTTGTACAAGTCTCGATACTTCTCCTAAATTATTATAAGCGCAAGTCAATGTATCACCACTCACCGCCGCCGGAATTCCTGGTACATATTGTATATTCATCGTGGCAACACCACTTCCTGCTTTCACTAAAAATGCATCCGCATGGCCATGATAGCAACCATCAAATTTTATAAATTTATTTTTTCCTGTAAAACCTCTCGCCAGTCTCAAAGCGCTCATGCAAGCTTCCGTGCCGCTATTGACCATTCTTATCAAATCAATATTTGGTACAAGGCTTTTTATTAATTCCGCCATTTCAATTTCCAGTAAAGTGGGCGCACCAAATGAAGTGGATTTTATGGCTTGTTCTTGTATGGCTTTTACAACTTTTTTATTTGCATGCCCTAAAATCATCGGTCCCCAGGAAGCAATAAAATCTATGTATTTATTATTATCGGCATCATATAAATAAGCGCCTGTAGCTTTTGAAATAAATAATGGCGTGCCGCCTACACTTTTAAAAGCCCTTACCGGAGAATTTACCCCACCGGGAATACTTTTTTGTGCGCTTTCAAATAATGCTTTGCTGGAAATATATTCGTACATGTTTTTTTGTATAAAATAAAAAATAAATTAAATGGTCATGGAAAAAATCCTGGTTTCCGGCTGATGCCGGATCATGCGCAAATCAAATGCCATGGCGATATTGCGCACAAAAGCTCTGCCTTTTTCTGTTACGTGTAATTTATTTTCTTCGAGATGAATGAGTTCATCATATTCCATTTCTTTCAATCGCTCAATGATAGCAGGCATTTCGGGCAACTGCATATTTTTATTTTCCCAGGAAGTTTCCAGGAGACACATGAGATTGAGAATATGGCGGCGAACAATAAGGTCTTCTTCATTTAAAATATGCCCGCGGAAAACAGGCAACTTCCCTTCATTTATTTGTTGTGTATAACTTTCAACCGTTTTATCATTTTGTGCAAATGCATACCAGCTATCACTAATGGCAGACATACCGAGACCAATCATCAATCTCGTGGATGAAGATGAATAGCCCATAAAATTCCGGTGGATCTTTTTTTGTTGCAGGGAAAAATAAAGATCATCTGATGGCAATGAAAAATGATCCATACCAATTTCTGCATATCCCATTTCTTCTAGAAATGATTTTCCATTTTCATACAAAGCACGTTTCACTTCAGGTAACGGAAGATCATTTTCATCAAAGCCACGCTGACCCACGCCTTTGATCCATGGCACATGCGCATAGGAATAAAATGCTATGCGGTCAGGATGCAACAAATTTGTTTTTTCCATAGTCGTTTTCATCGTTTCCCAACTTTGAAAAGGCAGACCAAAAACCAAATCGTGACTGATACTTTTGTACCCAATTTTGCGCGCCCAATTTGTTACGCGTTCTACATTTTCAAAAGGCTGCAACCGGTTAATTGTTTTTTGAACCTTTAGATCATAATCCTGCACACCAAAACTTACCCGCCTGAAACCCAGGTTGTATAAGGTTTCCAGGTGTTCGTGTGTGGTATTATTCGGATGGCCTTCAAAACTAAATTCCGGATTTTCTGAAATTGTTGCTTTGGAAAAAATTTCTTCCAAAAAGTTTTTTAAATTTTGCGGGCTAAAAAATGTTGGCGTTCCTCCACCCAAATGTAACTCTTTTATAACCGGTTTTTTTCCCAATAATTGCAGATACATTTTCCATTCTTTCAACACTGATTCCAGGTATGGCGTTTCTACATTATGTTGTTTAGTAATTCTTTTATGACACGCACAAAATGTGCAAAGGCTTTCGCAAAAAGGTAAATGAATATATACGCTGATGCCTTCCGCATCATTGCTTTCATCAAAACTACGCTTCACAGTTTCCTGCCATTGCAATGAAGAAAAATGTTTTTCATCCCAATAAGGAACAGTCGGATAGCTCGTATATCTGGGCCCGGGAATATTATATTTTCGTACTAGATTTTTTGTCATTTTATGCATTTAAAAATGCGGCTGCTTGTTTGGCAAAATAAGTTGCAATGATAGACGCGCCGGCTCTTTTAATGGAAAGTAAACTTTCCATAATCGCTTTCTCTTCTTCAATCCAACCGTTTGCTGCAGCAGCTTTGATCATGGCATATTCACCACTGACCTGGTAAGCGCTCACAGGAATATGCACTGCATTTTTCACTTCGCGAATAATATCTAAATAAGCCATTGCAGGTTTTACCATCACGATATCCGCGCCTTCTTCTTCATCCAATAAAGATTCGCGTACTGCTTCAATTCGGTTTGCGGGATTCATTTGATATGTTTTTTTATCTCCAAATCCCGGTGCGCTATCGAGTGCATCACGAAATGGACCATAAAAACAAGAAGCGTATTTTGCACTATAACTCATGATACCCGTATTCATAAAATTATTTTCTTCAAAAGCTTTGCGAATAGCACCGATTCGTCCATCCATCATATCACTTGGGGCAACAAAGTCAGCACCTGCTTTAGCATGGCTGAGACTCATTTTCACCAATGCTTCCACGGTTTCATCATTCACAATTTCTCCATTTTTTACAATGCCATCATGGCCGTAAGAAGAATATGGATCAAGCGCAACATCAGTCATAACAAGCATTTCCGGCACTGCATCTTTGATTGCTTTAATACTTTTTTGCATCAGGCCGTTTTCATTCCATGATTCTTTTCCGGTATTATCTTTTAATGAATCATCGGACTTTACAAAAAGCAAAACGCTTTTTATTCCAAACGCTTGCATCTCTTTAATTTCTTGAATAGCAAGGTCTAAAGATCTCCTGAAATAGCCGGGCATAGAAGGAATTTCATGCAAAATATCTTTTCCATCTTCAATGAATAATGGCGCGATGAAATCATGTGGCGTTAAAATTGTTTCTGCCACCAATGCACGGATAGCATCATTCTTGCGTGCGATCCTTCCTCTTTTTTGTAAATACATTTGAAATGATTTATATAAATAAATTAATGTATATAATTTTTTACGGTATCAATAAAAGCGCGTGCATGATCAACCGGTACATTGGGCAAAATGCCATGGCCCAAATTCGCGATATGTAATTGACCGCCAAATGCAGTCATCATTTTTTTTGTCTCTTTAATAATTTCTGGAATGGGGGCTAATAATTTTGCGGGATCAAAATTCCCCTGCAATACAATATTACTTCCTGCAAACGCTCTTGCATGTTGCGGCATAATGCACCAATCAATACCTAAAGCTGCAGCGCCGCTGCCAGACATCGTTTCAAGCGATTGCCACGCACCTTTCGCGAAAATAATTACAGGTACAATTTCTTTTAAAGCTTCCGTAATTTGTTTCAGGTAAGGATATGAAATATTTTCAAAATCTTCCTTTCCCAGCAAGCCACCCCAGCTGTCAAAAACCTGTACTACATCAGCGCCGGCTAAAGCCTGAGCTTTTAAATATTCAATAGTCGTGTCTGTAATCATTTGTAATAACCGATGTGCCAGTGCAGGATTTGCGTAGCAAAATGCTTTGGCTTCATCAAATGTTTTTGAACCTTTTCCCTGCACCATATAACATAGTATTGTCCAGGGCGCACCTGCAAAACCAATCAGTGGAACTCGATTATTTAATTCTTGTTTACATAATTTAATAGCTTCAAATACATACCACAATTTATCATGTACATCGGGCACAGTAATTCGGCTCATATCTTCTGCAGATTTAATTGGATCAGGTAAAACCGGTCCTTTATTTTCAATCATCTGCACTTCCAATCCCATTGCTTTCGGCACAACAAGAATATCTGAAAATAAAATTGCAGCGTCTACCTGCATAATATCAATCGGCTGTAATGTAATGGTAGCAGCTAATTCAGGCGTTTCACATCTTTCAAAAAAAGAATATTTTTTTCGCAGCTCCATGTATTGCGGAAGATAACGCCCGGCTTGACGCATCATCCAAACAGGTGTACGTTCAGTTTTTTCATGGCGTAAAGTTTTTAATAAAAGATCATTTTTTATAGTAGACATAATAATTTTTAATGCGTTATGATTTGTGGATCAAGAAAGGAAATTGCTTCTGATAACAATTGCGCTTTATCCGGGTATTGAGCAATAATTATTTGATTATTTGAAAAATTATGGATCGCTTCTGTCGTTTTTTCACCCATAGAAAATAATACTGTTTCGCTATTGATCACATGATTTTTAAAAAATCCCTGCACAGCAGAAGGGCTTAAAAAAATGATCGCGTCATAATTCTTCTGTATATTTTTATCTAAAATATTTGTTTCATACACAATGCATTCTTTGACTTGAATTCCTGCATTCTTTAATAAACCCGGCAAATCACCGAGGCGTTTATTACCACTAAAAAAAACAACTTGTGATTCACCATTTGATATAATTTTTTTAGCTAATTCTCTTGCATTAGCAGCTTTGCCTGCAATAGCGCAACCGGGGAAAAAATCTTCAACCGCATTCCTGGTGGTATTTTCTATACAATATATTTTCCAGGTTGGCAAACTTTCACGCATTGAAGCAACTGCGGAAACTGCGGTTTTACTTGTAAAAATAACAGTTATTTTTTCATGCAAAAATTCAGCGACTGCATTTTTAAGAGTTGCATTATGCAATATTTTTTTTTCAATAAAAGGAATAACGTCAATAGAAATATTATCATGAATAAAATCATTTTTCGAAATATCCATTTCTGACGTACACAATATGCTGAATTTATTTTCCGGCATTTTTTATTTTATTTAATAACGTAAGGCCGCCTTTAGAAATAATTTCATTTGCAGCATCTTCACCCAGCGTTTCGGCATTCTTTATCTCAATAACTTTTTCCACTTCCAAAAAATCTTTACCATCT
>JBDTAN010000005.1:0-3109 GCA_039924585.1 Chitinophagaceae bacterium
CAATTTGCCGCATATTTTTCTCCATTCCTTCAGGACTTCCATCCAGGAAAATAATATTTCCCTTACTCACTTCTGCAAAATTTTTGATACTTTCTGTCCACATACTGAAAAGAATTACATTGGTATCGAGGTTGGCCTGCTTCATTTGTTCTGCAGCCTGGCTCATGCCCTTCGCTACTTCTTCGCGAAATAATGCCACACCTTGTCCGCGCAATCTTGCTGCTTCACGTTCTGCTTCAGCTGCAATTTTAATTGCATTTCCTTCCGCTTCAGCACCTTTGGTTTTTGTAATGAGTAAAGCCTGTCCTTCATTTTCCGCAGCAGCTTTTAAATTATTACTCGCCACAACGCGACTCATACTCTCCATGATCACCTGGTCAAAAGTGATGTCATTTATTTGCAGGTCCTGCAAATGATACCCCCATTCTTCCAGTGATTTATCTATTTGCTCTTTTACAAATTCAACAATTTCACGGCGCAACAATAAAATTTCTGCTTGTCTTTTTGTCGCTACAAATGCGCGGATAGAGCCTTCCACCGTGCGTATCAGTGCCTGCATTAAATCTTTATCACTAATAAATTTAAAAGCAACATTTTTAATAGATTCTTCATCCTGGTTGATTACGGAATACAACAACATACTTTTAAAATACACATTCGCCTGGTCCACAGTCACCGCCTGGAATTCTAATTCCACACTCCGGTTTTGAATACTGATACGTTTATAAATTTGTTCTAAAACAGGTATTTTAAAATTCAATCCCGGAAGTAAAAGTCGCCGGTATTTTCCAAACATGGTAACTACCGCAATAGTACCCTGGTTCACTGATACGAGTCCGCTAAATATAATGAACATAAGGATGATGATCCAACCATAACCTATTATCCAATCCATTTTCTGAAAGTTTTGATTGCATCAAATGTACATGCGAATTGAATAGGACATCAACTTTTTTCTTCCCATACTTTCACCAGTTCTACCAATACTTCCACAGCTTTTTCCATATCACTCACTGCGATCCATTCATGTTTGCTGTGAATGGCCTGCATCCCTGTAAAAATATTCGGACAGGGCAATCCCATAAAACTTAATTTGCTGCCATCAGTGCCTCCACGAATCGGTTCATTAATTACTTCGAGGCCTGCACGTCGATAGGCTTCGGCTGCATTTGCAGAAACATGTGGAAATTTATCCAGCACTTCTTTCATATTCCGGTATTGCTCTTTCACTATAAATTCCATCCTGGCTTTGGGAAAATTATTTACAATAGATTCAGCAATTGATTTTAATTGCTCCATGTGTTCCAGCATTTTGGCTGTATTAAAATCACGCACGATAAATTCTACAACTGCTTTTTCTGCATTTCCTTCTATACGAAGCGGATGCACGAAACCTTCTTTATGTGAAGTTGTTTCAGGGCTCCAGTTTTCTTTGGGTAATTGTGCCAGCAATTCTCCGGCGATCTTTAAAGCATTCACCAGTTTTCCTTTTGCGTAACCCGGGTGCGCACTTACACCATGAAAAATTATTTGAACACTATTCGCGCTAAATGTTTCATCTTCAAAAGTTCCTAATTCACCACCATCTAATGTATATGCAAAATCAGCGGCTAATTTTTTCAAATCAACTTTTGCTGTGCCTTCTCCAATTTCTTCATCCGGTGTAAATAAAATTTTTATATCGCCATGTTTTACGCCGGGATTTTTTATAAGAAAATTGGCCATATCCATAATAATTGCTACACCGCTTTTATCATCCGCACCTAACAACGTTTTACCACTTGCTGTGATAATATCACTACCTTTTTTTTCTGCGAGATATGGATAATCTTTAATGGAAATTATTTGAGAAACATCATCGGGTAAAATAATATCATCTCCATTATAATTTTGATGCAAAATGGGTTTGACATTTTTACCACTACAATCCGGTGCTGTATCTACATGGCTGCAAAAACAAATCACCGGAACTTTTTTAGAAGTATTGGAAGGGATCGTTCCATACACATAACCAAACTCATCCGTGTTTGCATCTTTCACACCCATTTCTAATAATTCAGCAAGCAGGATTTTACTTAAATCCTTTTGTTTTTCAGAAGAAGGGTGTGTGCCGCTTTGCGGATCAGCTTCTGTATCTATTTGTACATATCGCAAAAATCTTTCAGTAACAGTAAAATTATAAGCGTCCATAAAAAATGTTTTGACTACAAAGGAAAACAATTGATTGTATAATTATTTGTAAATAATAAAAAATATATAACTTGTACTTAAAACCAAAACCTCTTTTATGAAAAAGAATATCATTGGCGCAATTGTAGGCGGTCTGATCATTTTTTTTTGGCAATTTCTTTCTTTTACAGTTTTAAATTTGCATGATGATGCAAATACATATACGCCAAACCAGGACAGTGTTTTACAATACCTGGCTGATCATTTAAAAGAAGGCCAATACTTTCTACCAAAAGCCGCGCCCGGAGCAAGTTCTGAAGAAATACAAAAAGCTACATCGAATGGAACACCCTGGGCAGTAATCGCATTTCATACATCTTATGATTCCAAAATGGGCATGGCAATCAGCCGTAGCCTGGCTACCGATATTGTGATGATTTTCCTGCTTTGCTGGGTTTTATCAAAGATTAATAAAGCAAGATTCGGCACTATTTTCATTGCCTGTTTATGTGTGGGTTTAATTGTTTTTTTCAATGTGCCTTATACCACGCATATATTTTATCAAACATTTGATATGATGGCTTATTTCTATGACGCCCTTATTTCTTTTGGACTATGCGGTCTTTGGCTGGGTTGGTGGCTTCCTCAAAAAAGGAAATACTGAGATTGGAAAACAAAAATTTATGTGCCAGTTGTGTGCTCATTTTTCATTTGTTCATTACAAAATGTATTGAAGCTTTCTTCACCATTATCAGGTGTTTGTTCCAGCACAGTTGCCTGGAAAATTTTATTTGTTTTGAAATCAAGCGTAATAAGTCCATCACGCAGGATGATATTTTGCAAATCATTCCAGGCGTATGTTTTTACATAAAAAGTATGGAGTGTAAGGCCGGAGTTATCCAGTTTCAGCCAAAAATGTTCTTTTATTTTTAAGCCCATA
>JBDTAN010000006.1:0-4086 GCA_039924585.1 Chitinophagaceae bacterium
AATATTTCGCCAGACTGGCAACAGATTTAATTGATCAAAAAAATCCAGGCGCTTATAACCAGGCGATCATGGACTTTGGTGCAACAGTTTGCAAACCTGCACTGCCATTATGTGATAGCTGTATTTTTAAAAAATATTGTGGTGCATATTTAGAAAAAAACGTCCTGGCTTACCCGGTAAAACTGAAAAAAATTACGAAACGTGAAAGATGGTTTACGTGGTTTGTTTTTCATCACAATGAAAAAATTTTTATACAAAAAAGAACTGCAAAAGATATTTGGGAAAACTTGTTTGAATTTTATTTAGTAGAAACTGGAAAGTCTGCAAATTGGACAATGAGCACTGTAAAAAAATTTGTTGCGGAGAAATTGGATGTTTCCGAATCGGGCGAAATACACATTCATAAAACAGCAAAACAAATTCTAACTCATCAATTGATACATGCTGTTTTTATAGAAATTGAATTGAAAAACACTGTTCATTTTCATGTTCAGAATGAGGGCAAATGGATTAGCAGGAAACAATTAACTCAAACCAGTTTCCCGGTAATTATCCGGAATCACCTGGTAAATTCAATAATGCTTTCTTAATTTTAGAAGTGTCCTTAATAGATATCACTAAAAATTCTATAACTTTAGTGATTGTAGTATTTTTTGCTTTTAAATTATAATTCTATGAGAGGTGTAAATAAAGCGACCTTGATCGGTAATCTTGGGAAAGAGCCTGATATTCAAATTCTAGAAGGTAATATCCCGGTTGCAAAATTTCCCCTGGCAACCACTGAAACCTATAAAGATAAAAGTGGTCGGTTGGTTTCTCAAACAGAATGGCATACGATTGTTTTATGGCGTGGCCTGGCTGATCTTGCACAAAAATACCTGCACAAAGGAAGCCTGATTTATATAGAGGGCAGACTTAGAACCAGGAGCTGGGAAGATAAAGATGGCGTGAAAAAATTTGCGACTGAAATTATTGGTGATAATCTCATCATGTTGGATAAACGCATGGATAATAATTCAACCGGCCAGGAAGGTCCGGATAATATGCATGGTCCGGATATTCATCACGACGAAGGTGACCATGGCCTTCCTTTTTAAATTTTAATCATTAATTTTGAAAGAATCAAATTCGCAGGGTTTATCCCATTCAACAAAATAAATAATTTTGGATATTTGCTTTTCTTGCTTGCCGGGTTTTTTTTTATTGAATGTTAAAGGCGAAACTGATCCACAACACATTTCATTTTTACTGGTATTATTTGTTCTGTTGCTGGCCGTTTCATTTATTTTATCAGGTGCACAAACAGCTTTTTTTTCCTTGGGAAAAAAAGACCTGGATATGCTGCAAACAAAAACGAATCCTGTTTATAAACGCATACTGGAATTACTGGAAGATCCCCGTTTATTATTTTCCTCTTTATTCACTGCAAATGTATTTTTTAATATTGCTATTATTATTTTGTCCAACACTTTACTGGATGAATTATTTGCTTTCGATCAGCTTCGTTTTCTATGGTTGGAATATGTCATAAAAATTGTGGCTATTACTTTCCTGCTCTTACTTTTTTGTGAAACACTTCCAAAAAAATATGCACGCCATAATCCCATACGATTTGCAAGGGATATGGGTTTCATGGTGCAGGCAGCATTTTATTTATTTAAACGAACTGGTTCCTGGATGATTTCTTTTACAAATACAATTGAAAAAAAGATTACTAAAAAACCTTTTAGTTCTTATACACCTGATGAACTGGATGCTGTAATGGAAAACAATTCGGAGAACACTGCTTCTGACCAGGAGAAAAATATTTTAAAAGGCATTTTAAAATTTACTAATATTTCTGTAAAACAAATTATGCGGCCGAGGCCGGATGTAAGTGGAGTAGATTATACGGTCAATTTTGCCGGCCTTCATAAAAGAATTGAAGAGCTGCATTACAGCAGGATTCCGGTATATAAAAATGACCTGGATGAAATCGCCGGCATCATTCATACAAAAGATGTTTTATCCTATTTATCAGAAGCAGATAATTTTGACTGGCATAGTATAATGCGGCAACCATACTTCGTACATGAACAAAAAATGATTGTAGAATTACTGAAAGAATTTCAACAAAAAAGAGTTCATTTTGCAATTGTTGTAGATGAATTTGGTGGTACAAGTGGCATCGTCACAATGGAAGATGTGCTGGAGGAGATTATGGGTGATATCAAAGATGAATTTGATGAAGAAGAAACTGGTATGCGCAGGATGGATGATCATACTTTTATTTTTGACGGCCGTACAATGATCTATGATGTTTGTAAATTTTTGAAGATCCCGCTGAATACTTTTGACGAAGTGAAAGGCGAAAGTGATTCTCTCGGCGGATTGGTATTGGAACTCGCTGGCCGTATGCCGGTGAAAGATGAAAAAATTATTAGTGGTGATTTTATTTTCACAACACTGGAAATGGATAAAACCAGGCTCTTGAAAATTAAAATAACGATTGAAAATAATACGGCGCAGGGATAATTATTAAGTTGCAAACAATGAAGAACTCCTTTATTTTAAAATTATCTGTACTCTTTATTTTCTGTGCGTGCAATAACAATTATACGCCGCGCCCTGAAGGTTATTTTAAGATTGATTTCCCCGAAAAAAAATACCAGGAATTTGACATGCCAGGCTACCCGTATAAATTTGAATATCCGGTATATGGAAAAATTGTGAAGGACAGCAGCTTCTTTGGTGATACTACCGAAAATCCGTGGTGGATCAATATTAACTTTCCACAATTTAATGGAACATTATTTATTAGCTATAAAGAAATAGGAAAATATTCTTTGGAAAAATTATTAAATGATGCTTTTAATCTGACGAATAAACATTCTGTCCGCGCTTCCTATATCGATGATTCATTAATGGTCACTCAAAATAACATACATGGTATGTTTTTTAAAGTAAGCGGTGAAGTAGCAACAGCCAATCAATTTTTTCTGACAGATTCTACGAAACATTTTTTGCGAGGTGCTTTGTATTTTAATGTGGCGCCTAACCAGGATTCTTTAATGCCGGTGAATGCATTTTTAATTGAGGATGTGCGGCACCTGATCAATACTTTTCAATGGAAATAAATTTATCAATATTTAAAACAATACGCATTTGATTTCGATAGAAAATACTTTAATAAGCGATGAAATTATTTCCGCACAATTTGTTTGCGACCTGCAAAAATGTAAAGGCGGCTGTTGTGAAGATGGCGATGCTGGTGCGCCATTAACGACAGATGAATTAATTGAATTAAGGGAAAATTTTAAAGCGATCAAACCATACCTTTCGCCGGAAGGCCTTGCTGCCATTGAAGCGCAAGGAAAATATATACATGATCCTTCTTTTGGTTGGGTAACGCCAACCATTAATGGCGGCATTTGTGCGTATGGTCAACGGGATGAAAATGGCATTATAAAATGCGGTATAGAACAGGCTTTTAATGAAGGAAAAATTAATTGGAAAAAACCCATCAGCTGTCATTTATTTCCTATTCGTATTTCACCGAGTACGCATGATCCTTCATTGGATTTTATTAATTATGAACCCAGGCAGGACCTTTGCCGTGCAGCATGTGCATTGGGTAAAAAATTGAAAGTACCTGTTTATATTTTTTTAAAAGAAGCATTAATCCGAAAATATGGAACTGCATTTTATGAAACACTGGAAGCAACAGTTGACTATATGCAAAATGGGAAAGATGCTTCCTGATCATGTATCTTTGTTGCATTATATGCCGCGATATTTTTTACAAAAATGAACCGGAACCATGACAAAAAACGAATCTACTTTTCTTGCAAAAAGCACCATAAAATCTGCCGACCTTTCTCACCGGCAGAAAATAAATTTTAATATAGGCAAATACAATGCGGCCGTTCCAAAAGGCCAGGCACAATTTGCCGATTTACCTACGTTACGGAAAAAAGCAAAAAATACAAAATGGCGTGCTATAGAAAATTTAGGATCATGGCTTGAAATGTTTGAAAAAAAAATAAGTGAAAACGGCGCTACAGTTTTATGGGCACAAAATGCGGAAGAAGCTTTGCAATTAATTGG
>JBDTAN010000007.1:0-2820 GCA_039924585.1 Chitinophagaceae bacterium
GATCAGTGATACATTGTATTATTGGCAGGTGAGATCTGTAGATAATACAGACGGGCAAAACTTAATGAGTGCATATTCATCTTTGGATTCATTCAGAACGCTCGCTATTCTGCCGGTGACATTCATCAATTTTGATGGTGTGATTCAAAATGGTAAAGCATTACTTTCCTGGAGCACTGCCAATGAAATCAACAACAAAGGTTTCGAAGTGCAAAAAAGCACGAACGGTCAAACCTTTACGGATCTTGGTTTTGTGGCAGGCCACAATAATTCATCTACTGTAAATAATTATAATTACACAGATGCGAAAGTGGTAAGCGGTGCGAACTATTACCGCCTGAAACAAATTGATAACAACGGTAATTTTGATTATTCATCTGTGATCAAACTGGATTATGCTGCCTTCGACTGGAATATTCTTGGCAACCCGGTTTCAGGGAATAGCTGGATACAATTACAGTTGGATAAATCTTCTGAAGTTTCTATACAAATTGTTTCAATGAATGGCAACATCATTCAAACAATTAATAAAGGAAATCTCTCAGCGGGAACTTTTTCCATTCCAATTAACCTTTCCGGAAAAAGCGCAGGCTTATACGTGGTAAGGTTAATGGTTGACGGACAGCCTTACAGCAAGAAAATTGTGAAATAGTTTTTGAAGTTTAATTCTGAAAAGTCTTGTTGAAAAACAAGGCTTTTTTTTTGTGCAGTTACTTAAAATACTTTTATTTAAGTAGAATGTAGTAAGGATTTAAAGATTAAACCATTTATTATTGTGTGCCAGCTTTATGATTTGAGCTTTTGACTGCACATGCAATTTTTCATAAATATTGGAGATATGTTTTCGTACTGTATAAACACTAATATTCAGAATATCTCCAATGCGTTTTGCATCCAGACCGTTAACCGTATGTTGTAATATTTCTACTTCCCGCTGACTTAAAATTTCAGGGGGCAATGAAATCTTTTCCGCTTCTTTTATGGAAGATGTTTTACTGAGCAATTGTAAAGCCTTACGTGCAATTCCGGGACTTAAAGGAGCACCACTAAAATCTAGTACATTCGTTACAGCATCTTTTAATGTAGCAGCGCTTTCATGCTTTAATAAATAGCCTTCAGCTCCCGCCTTAATAGCTTCAAAAATCTTATCGTCATCATCAAAAGAACTTAAAATAATAAAATGAATTTGCGGATACAAAATTTTACCTGTTGCAATTGTTTCAATGCCGTTCAATCCTGGCATTTCAATATCCATGAAAATAACTTGTGGCAGCAGTTGTGCAGGTAATCCTTTCAGTTCCTGTAAACAGGCATCTCCATTATTTGCGATAAAAATTGTTTTCCAGTTTACATGATGCTGCACTTTTTGCTGAAAAGTTTTGCGATTTACCGCATTATCTTCGACCAAAGCAATTCGTATAATATCAGTTGGAAACATTAAGGCGAAGGTTTTAAATAAAATGGTTGTTTGCAATAATTAATTTGTATTAGTATCAATACTGAATTCCGTACCTTTTGGTGAAGCATCCTGCCAGCTTACCTGCCATCCGGCTTCCGCACTGCGCATCTGTATATTTTGCAAACCATTTCCCCCGCTTGTTGTTGCAAGTATATCCTTCATTCCTGTTCCATCATCCCTGATAATAATTTTCCAATGATTTTCACTTACTATTTTAATAAAGATTTCAGTGCATTTGCTGTGACGCAAAGCATTATTGACTGCTTCCTGCATGATTCTGAAAAGATGTAAAGCATTGGTTGGCGATAATTTCTCATCATGCAATATATTTTCTTCTATGGAAATTTGTATACACGGATAATTGGGTTGAATTTTTTGTAAAAAAACTTTAAACCTGTCACTCACAGCTGTTAATGAAATAGCTTCTTTATTCAGTGCCCAAATGGTATCATTTATTTGATTAATAATAGATTGAGAATTGTTTTTTAACTGGTGAAATATATTTTCTTCATTCCCATTATCCGAAAGTTTGATAGTTGCAACATTCGAGGCAATAGCTGCAGCATAAGCGCCTAAGTTATCGTGCAAATCACGACTTATTCTTTCCCTTTCCAATTGAATTTCGTGCTGCAATTTTAAGGCACTTAATTTCTTTTGAAACTTTTTATGAAAATATTGCTGTACAATAAAAGCAATAGCTGCAACAATAATCAGCGCCAGCAAAATTCGAAACCATAGCGTCTGCCACCAGGGGGGTGAAATGATAATCGTAATAGTTTTTTTAATACTATTATCTGTTGAAAAAATAGGCCTGCAATTTATTTCAAATAAATATGTTCCCGGTTCAAGTACATATTTTATGCCTGTTGGCAGATGTGTTGTTTGCCAATTTTGTTCAATACCTCCAAGACGATATTTATACTCATACTCGTTTGCATTAAATAAGCCGTTGGCTGCAAAGTCAAGCTGAATATGATTTTGAGCATAATTTAAACGAATAGAATCATTTTGTACCAAGGAAGAAAAATTATACAACGAATCATCTATTATAAGCTTTGTTACGCTTAAAACCGGCGTGTCTTTTATATTTGAAAGTGAAGATGGATAAAATGTTGTTATCCCATTTACGCCACCAAAGTAAAATTTTCCCTTTGCAGTTTTAATTGCTGATCCTGTGTTGAACTCATTTTCCTGGAGGCCTGATTCTTTTGTATAATTAATAATTTTTCCATTTAAAGAAACATACGACAAGCCGAAATTACTGCTGGCAAACATTGATGCTTCTTTGCCAACGGGCAGTAAAGCATATATGCAATCATTTAATAGTCCTTTTTGTACAGTGAATGTTTTTAGTAGTGTAC
>JBDTAN010000008.1:0-9054 GCA_039924585.1 Chitinophagaceae bacterium
ATACGCATCAACTACAGAAGGGTCACTTTTTACATTTACATCGATTGCTCCGTTGCCGGTGCCACTGTAAAATACATTGATAACCGTATCAAATGTAGGAGATCCACCAGGAATTATATCCAGGGATAATGGTTCAGCAAGGCTATAGCCAAAACTGGTTGATGGAACTGCACCATCCTTTGCTACATCCACCCAACTTCTCTCTTTTGTACAAGAGAAAAGCAGTACAGAACTTAGCAGTAAAAATGATGAAAGTACTTTTTTCATATTATTTTTTTTTAGAATTTCAATGAAAGCCATGGAATTTTTTAAACATTTCAGTTTCAAAAATTCCATGGTTTTTTCATTATAGTGATTTAGTTTTTTTAAACATTTTCAATTAACAAGAATTAGTTCTTATCCCACCACATCCTGGCGTATTGTGAATTAACACCGTCAGGACCTGTGTATTTAGCTGATGCTGCTGCTGCATTATCAGGATTCAAAGTCAATGTATTTTGACCATAAGCAAATCTGCGTGGAATACCATATGAGTTAACTGCTCCAGGAGCTGGTGTAAGTACAGGGTATCCTGTTCTTCTCCAGTCTGCCCAACCTCTTCTACCATTTGGATAGTGTGTTGTCCATTCCTGTGTTGCAATTTTCTGTATTTGATTACCACCACCAAGGTCAATATTTGGTAATGCCATATATGTATTATAAGCGGTAGCATCGTAAACACCATATAATGTCCAGCTATCTTTAATACCTGTTGCATACATCCCAGATACATCTTCTCCAGTCCAGCCCATTTGGGCTGCTTCAGCACGAGCAAGGAAAATCTCCCCTGAAGTTAAAACAAAGAATGGGTCATTGACAGAAGTCTGATCCCCCTGGAATAATCTGGCCCATGTAGGATTAGCATTTGCGAAAGCAACGGCATTATCCCTGGTCACACCATACGGAAAGCCGATTTGTGAAGATGCCCATACACTTGCACGATTATCACCATTATTCAATAAACCATCCAGGAAGAATTTAGAAACTGCATAGTCTTTCCTTAATGTTATATTATAATAATTGTATACAGGATTTGGATAGTTACCATCCGGATAATCCAACTCTGCAGTTTCTCCAGATTGAAATACACCATCTTTTCCATTTAATGCATTATTAAACTCAGTTTTCCCCATTCCAGGATCCACTTTAGAAACTCTCAAGGCGAGCATTGCATGTAGTGAATTAGCAAATTTCCGCCACATGGTATTATCAAAAGAGGCATGAGTTAGACCATTAATTAGAATATTTCCCTGAAATGCATTTCCTGCATCATCCAACTGGTCCACCGCTTCACTTAATTCCTTAAAGAAATCAGCGTAAATGTCTGCCTGGTTATCAAAGGGAACAATACCATTATCCAGTTTTAATGCCTGGAAATAAGGAATATCGCCATAAGAATCCGTCAATAAGGCATAAATATACACTTTCAGGATACGTGCAATGGCAATTTGATTTGCATTGGCACCACTGGATGATGCAGCACCAGCCGTGTTTGGATCAGAGTTGTAATTGATGATGGTCTGCAAATCCTGTAAACGACCCGCATAATAACCATCCCAGTTAGGCTGCTGCCTTGAATAGGTAGAAATGTCCGTGTATTGAGTTTCAGAATAATACTGGCAATACAAACCAGAAATGGTCGTAATTCCACCCGCATCCCAGGTATAATTTCCTAGTCCTGATTCCACATTTGTCAATAATGCAGAGGTAATAGGAGCGGTTGTAATTCCCGGATTCTGGTTGACATTTCCAAAATCCTTAAACTTATTACAGGAAGTGAAGGCGGCTCCCGCCATCACTATACCTGCCAATAAGAGTATTTTATTTTTGTTGTTCATTATCTTTAATTTTTACTGTTTTTAATTAGAAATTCAGTTTTACATTGAAACCAATTGATCGTACAGGAGGCAGGTTACCCTCTTCTCCATATACAGCTGAGATCTCAGACGGATCAAAGTTTTTTGTATCACTGTAAATGATCCAGGGGCTGCTGGCTACAGCAGAAACAGTAGCGCCTTTTAACCATTTGTTGGCGAATGCCCAGTTCTTAACCGGAAGGTTATAACCCAGACTTACTTCACGCAACTTAATGTAGGACAATTTATGAATAAATGGAGCAGCAATTTTTGCACCATAAAACTGGTGGAAATAGGTAAATCCATCTACATACATATCAATTGGAGTTTTACCATCAACTGAACTTACTCCTACTACATGTACACCACCACCTTCTGATAATGGGTCACGTACATTTGCACCACGGTCATTGGTTGCAGCAGTGTAATCGTTTACACCGGAATACATACCCCAGCTTTCAGTAAGCGAGAAGAAATGTCCACCTGATTGATAATCAAGACTGATATTCAGGTTGATATTCTTATAAGTCATCAAACTTTGGAAACCACCTGTCAATTTTGGAACTACGCTACCCCAATCGTAATTTGGATCTCCTGTAAGATATAAACCTGTATTAGGGTCGATCTCTGGTTGATTATTAGCTCCATAAATAAATCCACCACCTTGTAACTGGCCCCAATCTTGTCCAAGAACCTGGTAAGCACTTGCATAACGACTACCAAATGCACCTATCCATCCACTAGGCTGGATTTTTGTTTGACCTGGGATAATCTGAGTTACAGGGTTGTTAATCAACCAACCAACTGTTTTAGTAACTGACCAGCTAAAGTTTTTGTTATTAATTAATTTACCATCAAAAGTAAATTCTAAACCTTCTCTTTTAACAGATGCAGCATTAACAGTTTTAGAAGTCACACCACTTTCACCAGCAACACTGATACTAACCGGCTGCTGTTCCATTTTTTCGTTATAATAGTTCACATTCAAACCAAACCTGTTTTTCAAGAAGCGAAGTTCAACACCTCCTTCATAACTTGTAATTAATGATCCTTTCAAATTTGGATCAGGAATATTATCAGGGAAACTCATCAAGAAGTTACCATTATAGGTATTCTGAGCTACTCCATAACCAAAGTTTGTAGCATATATTCCTAAGTTCAAAGGTTTTTTACCCCAGCTAGCATAAAATTTAGTAAATGATAACCATGAAATTTTGTCTTTGAAGAACTCACTCGGAGTAAAAGCTAAACCTGCAGATGGATAAAATAAACTATTATTACCAAGAGGTAAAGTAGAAGAATAGTCCTGACGCAAAGCAAATGTAGCACTAATGAATTTCCTGAACTCTAAAGAACCTGCAGCAAACCATGAATTAGTTTGTTGCTCATACCTGTTATTAGAAACACCTGGGTTATCTTTTGAGTTAGCAATTGAATACAGATCAGGAACTTTGAAACCATTTGTAGTTGAAGCTTCATTGTCTTTGCGGATATACCTGGACAAATCAGCACCTACTAAAGCAGTAACGCCTAAATCATTATTGAGAAAGCTTTGATTATAATTGATAACACCTTCAAAATCTGTAGTGCTATAATTGTAATTTCCTGTAGCATAACTAGCTAAAACTCCAGTTTGACCACCGCTTTTTTCCAATAAAGATCTTACCTTATCTTCATAATAAGAAGTAAATTCATCTCTTCTTACAGTTACTTTTGCACTTAAATTATTAGTGAACTTTACTTTCACATATGTATTTCCATAAAGACGGTCTCTACGCTGTGTATTTTGAATATTGTCCTGGTAAGTATAGAAATTATACCAGTAGTTAGCTTTATAGAAACCAGCAGGATTTGTAGGATCATAGCCGTCAGGATTTGCACCCCAGTTCCATGTATTTATGGTACCAATCGGAGTTGGGTAATCTTTCAATTGCTTCATTATTCCCATATCCAGGTCACGGTGATTCCACTGTCCGAAGTTACCTGTTGTTTGGTTGGAATACAGATCATTAAACTGACCATTGATCTTTTGTGTAGTAAAAGTTAAATCAACACCTGCAGAAATCCATTTATTCAAATCGAAATCAGCAGCCATACTTAAATTATTCCTGTCACTTTTAGAATCAGGAATCAAACCTGCCACATATTCTTTGCCATAGCTCATACGTACATTGTAGCCATCTCCACCTTTTGAAAAACTTACATTAGAATTCGTGGTATAACCATGATCCCAGAAGTTTCTGATATTATCCGGCTGAGGTGTAAAAGATGCTGTTTTGTAAGAATAAGGAGTATTTGGAACGAATGCATACCATGGTATATATTCCTGGCCAAGCATTCTTGGACCCCAACTTGCATCATCTGTATAGTCAGGGAAAGATTTACCGTCCAGTGCTTTCCACTCTACAGGATCGCCTTCTTTCCAGTTGTATACAGTTAAATGATCAACACCACCACCACCAAACACGTTTTGTGCTTTTGGCAAACGGCTTACACGATCAAAAGTTACACCCTGGCTAACACTAATGCTTTGCATGCCTGTAGAAGCTTTTTTGGTTGTAATCACAATCGCACCGTTAGATGCTGCGCCACCAAATAAGGCTGTTGCGTTGGCACCTTTTAAAACAGTAATTGATTCCACATTATCCGGGTCAATATCATAGGAGTTAGCGATGATAGTACCATTTACTACGTAAATTGGTCCTACATCACCACCCAATGCTAAACCACCACGAATACGGGCAAATGCCTGGTTATCTAATTTAGTACCAGACTGGCTACGAAACTGTACACCTGCCACTTTACCAACCAATGCATTATTCAGGTTGTTTTGTGGAATGATATTCAATGCGTCAGATTTAATAACCTGTGCACTAAATGGTGTAGTCCTTTGCTCCTGCTTAATGCCGAATGCAGTAGTTACGATTACCTCAGACAGTGAACCGTCTGTAGCTTTCATAAGCATTACAACCAATTTGCTGCTTTCATCAGCAACTACATCCTTTGGCTGGTATCCTACAGAACTAACTGTAAGCACGGTGCCATTGGCTGCTTTAATCAAAAATGTTCCGTTGGCATCAGCAGATACCCCGGTTTTGCCATTCTTCACTTTAATAGAAGCGAATGGGATGGCTTGCCCCTGTTCATCGGTAACTTTACCGGAAGTAGTTTGGGCCTGTGCGTAACCTACCCAAAAGGTAAGCATCAGCACAGAAAATAATACTACAAGTTTTCTCATGTGACTATAGTTTTTAAAATTTGTGGACAAAAGTAGGGAATATCAACATACCGTTAAAATAAAATCAACGTGATGTTAATTCCCCATTCACCTTAAAAAGACAATATACTATTGTTATTCGCTGCCTACACTGTTAAAATTTTTTAAATTTTATACATAATCATATGATTATCAATAGAATACTACTAAAATTATTTTTAAAAAAGATTTTATAATTGCTTCTTTTCTAGCCAAGATTTTCTAAAAAAAAATACATAAAAATGTGAAGAAAAATAAATTAATACCTTAAAATTTCATTTTCAACCTTCCACCTTACCTTTGGCCACATGTTATTATTAGATGGAAAAAAAGCATCCTATCAATATAAAGAGGGTTTAAAAAAAGAAGTTGACCTGTTAATTGAGACAGGAAAGCGGGTGCCACACCTGGCCGCGATCCTGGTGGGACATGATGGTGCCAGTGAAACTTATATTAATAGTAAAGTAAAAAATTGCGCAGAAACCGGTTTTAAATCTACACTGCTCAGGCTTGATTCAACTATTTCCGAAGAAATTTTATTGGAGAAAATTAAAATATTCAATAATGATCATGATATTGATGGTCTGTTAGTGCAATTACCCTTACCAAAACATATTAATGAACAAAAAATAATTGAAGCCATCAATCCCAATAAAGATGTGGATGGATTTCATCCCATTAACGCCGGGAAACTTGTTCAGGGAATTCCCGCATTTATTTCTGCAACCCCTTATGGTATCATGCTCTTACTGGAATATTATAATATTGAAACCAATGGAAAAAATGCAGTAGTTATTGGGAGGAGTAATATTGTAGGAAGGCCTATGAGCATTTTACTAAGTAGTAATATGCCTTATGGAAATTGCACGGTTACGCTTTGTCATTCTCATACAAAAAACCTGGAAAAAATTTGTGCTGCTGCCGATATCATTGTTGCTGCATTAGGTAAGCCCGGTTTTGTGCATGAAGGCATGGTAAAAGACGGCGCTATTGTGATCGATGTAGGTATCACACGAATAGCTGACGCCACCAAAAAAAATGGCTACCGTTTACAGGGTGATGTTGACTTTGAAAAAGTTGCACAAAAATGTGCAGCAATTACGCCAGTACCCGGCGGTGTTGGATTAATGACCATTACAGGCTTATTGAAAAATACGATGAAAGCATATCGCATCAGAACTAAAGAACTATGATGGTTGTATCAGAAAATAAAATTATAAAAAACACAAGAATGCTTCCGGTAATGGAAGCATTTTACACGATCCAGGGAGAAGGATTTCACCAGGGAAAAGCGGCGTATTTTATACGACTGGCAGGATGTGACGTCGGTTGTTCCTGGTGTGATGTAAAAGAAAGTTGGCGTGTAGAAAATCATCCAAAAAAAACAACCACGCAAATTGTTGAGGAAGCAAATTTTGCAATCAGTCAACAAACAACAATACCAAACAACAAACATCAAACTCCAAACATCTGCGTGATCACAGGCGGCGAACCTTGTATGCATGATTTGAATGAACTCACATTAAATTTACAATACCATCAATTTAAAATACATCTTGAAACTTCCGGTGCTTACCCGATTTCCGGGAACTTAGACTGGATCTGCATTTCACCCAAAAAATTCAAGCCACCAATTTCGGAAAATTTAAAAATGGCCGATGAATTAAAAATTATTGTTTTTAATAAAAACGATTTTTCATGGGCGGAGGAGTTTGCAAAAAAAGTTTCTGAAAATTGTAGATTATTTCTGCAACCTGAATGGAGTAAAGAAAAAATAATGCTGCCTTTAATAATTGAATATATAAAAGAAAATCCGCAATGGGCACTGAGTATTCAATTGCATAAATATATACAGGTGCCATAGAAATTCTTTTCCATTTTAATTCGAAACATAAGACAGGAAATCATTGAAAACCGCTTGTCAGGAGACAACGCGGCGGCGATCACGTGTGGAATTTTGTGACAACTTCTGTGAAAAATGGATACTGTGAAAAATAGAAAAATTCCTTGCGTCATTTACACATTCCCTACTTTATAAAAACTAAAATTTAGCATCTTATTTTTTCAATTTGATATATCTTTCCATTTACAAAAAAACTTTTTAAACAGATGCCCTATATAAAAAAACTAGTCATTTTATGCTGTCTATTATTTTTTTCCAAAACCATTTTTGCCCAGGTATATGACCCGGAAAAAATAAATAAAAAAGCCATTGACGTTTATAATAAAGCCATGGAAGAAATACAATATGGTGAAGTGAAAAATGCAGTGCCTTTACTGTCAAAAGCAATCGATTTGGATAAAAATTATGTGGATGCTTACCTGTCTTTAGCGGGTGTTTACGGGGAATTAAAAAATTATCCGAAAAGCGTTGAAATGTATGCTATCGCGCAGCAAAAAGATACAGATTATTTCAAGTATTACAAGTTACCTTATTCCATCAACCTGGCGGGGATGGGGAAATTTGAGGAGGCATTGAAACAGGCTACTGAATTTTTACAAATTCCAAAACTTGGTGATAAAAGTATTAAAAGCGGGCAATACAGGCAAGCTTCTTACCAGTTTGCTTTGGACTTCGCGAAAACACATCCCGATCAATATAATTTTTCCCCTGAAAATTTAGGCGATAATGTCAACACCGCCTATTCAGAATATTATCCTTCCTTCACGATAGATGACAGCCTGCTTGTATTTACCCGTCGTGGAAATGGTATTCGGGAAGATTTTATTGAAAGCGGTATTTCAAAAGAAGGATTTAAAAAATCAGAACCCATACAAGGCTCCCTGAATGAACAGCCTTCTAAGGGTGGCATTAATATTTCCCAGGATGGGGAATGGCTGTTATTTGCAGGAAATTTTGGCAACCAGGGCTTCGGCGATTTTGACATTTACATTTCCTATAATACTCCAACAGGCTGGAGTGATCCCATAAATTTGGGACCAAATATTAATACAGATTTCTGGGAAAGTTCGCCCAGTCTCAGCCCGGATAAAAACACCTTATATTTTAGCAGCAACCGGCCCGGCGGATTTGGTGGAAAAGATCTGTATGTCAGTCACCGGAAACCAAATGGAAGCTGGTCCAAAGCGGAGAATATGGGCGCTTCGGTTAATACGGCGGGCGATGAACTCGCGCCTTTTATTCATGCGGATAATCAAACATTGTATTATACTTCAAATGGGCTTCCGGGTTACGGCGGTACAGATATTTATGTGATGCACAAAAATGAAAATGGTGATTGGGGAAAGCCGGAAAATTTAGGCTATCCTATTAATACCATTGAAAATGAAGGCAGTTTATTTGTAGCTTCAGATGGTGTTACAGCCTATTATGCAAGTGATCGCGCGGATTCGCGCGGAGGTCTGGATTTATACAAATTTATTTTACCAAAAAATACACGGCCTATTAAAACTTTATACGTGCAGGGAAATGTATATGATTCTATTACCAAAAAAAATATTCCCTGCGCAGTAGAGTTGAGTGATGATTCTACACAGCAATTATTGACACGAGTTCAAACAGATGAAACAGGTTTTTATTTTATCACTTTGCCCGTAGGAAAAAATTACACATTTACTGTAAACCGCAAAGGTTATTTATTTTACAGTGACACATTTGATTTGAAAAAAGAAGATGCATTTACAACAGTTGTAAAAAATATTGCCTTACAACCGGTGACTTTAAATGCAACTGTGATTTTAAAGAATATCCGTTTTGAAACGAAATCTTTTCAGCTATTACCAGTGAGCATTATTGAATTGGAAAAATTACTCCAACTAATGCAGGATAATGCCGGCATTAAAGTACAGGTGAGTGGCTTTACTGACAATGTGGGCAATGAAAAAGACAACCAGGTTTTATCTGAAAAAAGGGCGAAAGCAGTAGTGGATTATTTGGTTCAA
>JBDTAN010000009.1:0-2960 GCA_039924585.1 Chitinophagaceae bacterium
TAGTGGAAGCAATTGCTTGTGTCAAATCTGTTACAACTGGAATAATTCCTCCAACAATTAATCATTTTACAGACGATCCAGAACTTGACGCTAAACTGAATTTTACTTTTAATAAAACACAGCACCGGGAAGTGCGTGCTGCATTAAGCAATACTTTTGGATTTGGAGGCCATAATGCCTGTGTAATAGTAAAAAAATTCGTGCCATAATAGTGCGTATCATTCCAAATTTTTTCCATTCTCCTGCAAATAAAAGCCTGGCCCGTGAATTGAAAAATGTTTTGGGTATCAGGCCTGGAAATTTTTCCCTCTTCGAAGCATCGCTTAATCACCGTTCTGTAAAAGAAAATGCAGATGAAAATAATGAACGCCTGGAATATTTGGGCGATGCCGTTTTAAGTGCATTAATTGCCGATTATTTATTCAAAAAATACCCTTATCGTGATGAAGGTTTCCTGACGGAAATGCGCAGCAAAATGGTCAACCGCCAGCAACTGAATTCCATTGCGGTGAAAATGGGTTTTAAAAGAATTACATCCTATAATAAATTTGATAATGCTTTGAAAAGCAGCCAGATATTTGGCAATGCCCTGGAAGCCGTTGTAGGCGCTATTTATATTGATAAAGGCTATGAAAAAACGCGGGAATGGGTTTTAAAAAAAATTATCATTCCCTATTTATTTGTTGATGATCTGGAACAAATAGACATTAATCTTAAAAATAAACTCATAGGCTGGGCAAATAAAAATGGTAAATCCATTGCTTTTGAAACGATCGAAGAAAAAATGGCCGGCAACCGGCGGGTTTTTACAGTTGGGGCTGTTGTAGATGGAACAGTGATCGCACAGGGACAGGGTTTTAATAAAAAATATGCCAGCCAGGTGGCAGCACAGCTTGCCATTGAAAAACTACAATTGATCTGATTTTTCTGTGGAAGATTTAAAGCAATTACAAATTATTCCGTTTTTTAATCACTTACCTCTTTCATTAAATTAAACCCTTTCCTAACTATACTTAGCGTACCTTTGCAGCCTTAAAAAATAAAAACACTACCTTTAAAGTAGAATAATCAATTATGGATATCAGGAATATTGCAATTATTGCACACGTTGACCATGGAAAGACCACATTGGTGGATAAAATTTTACATGCTACAAAAGTTTTTCGCGACAACCAGGATACAGGGGATCTTATTATGGACAGCAATGACCTTGAACGTGAAAGAGGCATTACTATTTTTAGTAAAAATGCCGCCGTTATTTATAAAGGCATGAAAATAAATGTAATTGATACACCCGGCCACAGTGACTTTGGCGGTGAAGTGGAGCGTGTATTAAAAATGGCGGAAGGCGTGGTCTTACTGGTGGATGCATTTGAAGGACCTATGCCACAAACACGTTTTGTTTTACAAAAGGCATTGCACCTGAACCTCAAACCTATTGTGGTTATCAATAAAGTGGATAAACCAAATTGCCGCCCCGAAGAAGTGCATGATGCGGTATTTGAACTTTTCTTTAACCTTGATGCCACTGAAGAACAACTGGATTTTCCAACATACTATGGTAGCGGAAAAAATGGCTGGTTCAACGATTCATTGACACAAACGGATAATATTTTTCCTTTATTAGATGGTATTTTAAAATATGTACCAGAACCAAATGTTTCAGAAGGTCCGTTGCAAATGCAGATAACTTCCCTGGATTATTCTTCTTTCCTTGGGCGTATTGCCATTGGCAAAGTGAGCCGGGGCACAATCAAAGAAAATCAAACAATTGCTTTAATGCAGACAGATGGCATTAGAAAACTTCGTGTAAAAGAGCTGTATGTTTTTGAAGGTATGGGCAAGAAGAAAGTAACTGAAGTAGTTGCTGGTGATCTTTGTGCAGTTGTAGGAATTGAAAATTTTAATATTGGCGATACCATTGCAGATATTGAAAATCCTGAAGCATTACCACTTATAAGTGTGGATGAACCAACTATGAGTATGCTTTTCAGCATTAATAATTCACCATTTTTTGGCCGCGATGGAAAATTTGTCACCTCCCGTCATTTACGGGACAGGCTAATGAAAGAGACAGAAAAAAACCTCGCTTTGCGCGTTGAAGATTCTGATAATGCGGATAGCTTTTTAGTATTTGGAAGGGGAATTTTGCACCTGGGTATATTAGTAGAAACCATGCGCCGCGAAGGATATGAACTCACAGTAGGCCAACCACAGGTTTTAGTAAAATATATTGATGGCAAAAAAAGTGAGCCGTTTGAAAACCTCGTTGTGGATGTTCCTGCTGCCTTTAGTGGAAAAGTAATTGATCTGGTAACACAAAAAAAAGGTGAATTGCACATCATGGAAACGAAAGGTGAAATGCAACACCTGGAATTTGAAATTCCATCAAGGGGACTTATAGGATTACGTTCTAATATGCTGACCAATACAGCCGGGGAGGCCGTAATGGCACATCGTTTCGTAGAATACAAACCCTGGAAAGGAAATATTCCCGGCAGGAATAATGGCGTATTACTTTCCAAAAACCAGGAACGTACAACCGGCTATTCCATTGATAAATTACAGGACCGCGGAACATTTTTCGTTGATCCGGGAGAGGAAGTATATGTTGGACAGATCATTGCGGAACACATAAAACCTGGCGACTTAATAGTGAATGCAACTGAACCAAAAAAACTCACAAACCACCGTGCCAGCGGAAGTGATGATGCTTCTCGTATTGCACCGAAAGTGATGATGAGCCTTGAAGAATGCATGGAATATATCCAGCAGGATGAATGCATTGAAGTAACTCCAAAAAATATTCGTTTGCGTAAAGTTGTACTGGATGAAGAAGAGCGAAAAAGAATTCAGCGGAGTATGAAAGTGGAAGCAGTTTAACGTTTATTCTTTTAAAATATAGTCAAACCGGGAAATTAAAATCCCGGTTTTTTATTACGTATAAACAAGAAATTTTT
>JBDTAN010000010.1:0-2561 GCA_039924585.1 Chitinophagaceae bacterium
TTTTCACGAAGCATGCCGACAACTTTTGCTTCTGTTGCGATAGATGCATGATCCATACCCGGAACCCAGCATGCATTTTTTCCATTCATTCTTGCATTACGTATAAGAATATCCTGAATAGTTCCATTGAGGCAATGGCCCATGTGCAGGAAGCCGGTCACATTGGGTGGCGGCATTGTAATCGTGTAAGCTTCCCGGTCATCAGGTGTACTTTTAAAATAACCTTTCTCCATCCAATATTTATACCATTTGGATTCTATAGTTCCGGGCTCATAATTTTTGGTCATCTCCATAGTATCAAAAAATGGGAGCAAAGGTAAGCAGTAATTTTGCAGGAAGCAATGCTCTTTTCATTGTTTTATTTGATTGCTGTAAAAGTTCATTTGCGGAAAAATTAGTTGCAATATTTTTAAAAATATTCAACGTTTATAATTTTATACCAACCGTTAATAAAACATTTCCTTTATTATTTTTCATTTCGGCAAAAGTATTGGGCGCATCTGCGAGACGATAGGGAAAATTTACGTCTTTATTAAAAGATGCTGCATAAGTCAGGTCAATAAAAAATCCATGATAGCGATATCCCAATCCCCCGGAAGCCTGAATACGGCTTGCTTTTAGCGTTTTATCCGAATAAGGGCTACCATAATATGCACCACCCAACCGAACCATCCAGGGATCAAATTTTAACTCGCCTCCTAATCGAAAATTTACAGCGCCCTGGTAATAATCTTTTATCACCGCATTTACCTCGTCATAATACGTTTTTTGACTGGCATCTCCATTCGATGAAGTATAAAAGCGGGAGCTTTTATAATTTACATATTCCAGGTCTGCAGTTATAAAACCGCGTTGCAATTTTGTATCACTATTATCACTAATTACAAAAGAGCCACTGGCAATAGCACGCCAGGGTGTTTGTAAAATATAATTCACTTCGCCCGGGTTTCCATTATTTAAATGATCACTGCTTTCTGTAACGATGCCTGCATAGCCTTCTGTATTGGTTGTCATGGCAGCACGAACCTGGTCACGAAATGTCATGAAAGATGGTGTATGAATAGCAATACCCCAGCGGAATACAGGTGACATTTTGTATATTAATCCAAGTTTCGCATTCAGCCCGACACCTGTCGAAGAGTAATTTTGAGTAAAAGTAAAATGATCAAAATTATTATCAGGATCTCCGGATGCATCAGTTTCTGTATATGTAAGATCACGATTATAATTTGAGAAAGGAATATTTACAGAAAGGCCAAGGTATAATCGATCGTCATTGTTTTTTGCAAATGCAAAGGAGGCTTCATTAAAACCACCACGTGAATCTTCGGTTCGTTCCTGATTAATACCAGTTGCAACAGGAACAAGACTTTTAAAACCCGCCAATTGCCCGTTCACATTAAAAGTATCGATCAAATAAGTTCGGTATGCGAGTGACGAACCAAAAATATAATCCTGCTCTGCAGATTGCACACCAGCGCCATTCCTAACTAATTCTTCCAGGTATTGTTCGGAAAAAGAAGTAACATTATTGAAGCCTTTGTAATAAGTATGATTATTAAAACTTGCGAGTTGTGTGATGGAAAATGAGAAAGCGCTGCTGGTATAATTGCCCATTTGTTTACCGGTATTAAGCGTCCCAATTACCACGCCCGATGAACCATAAGAAAAACCGGAATTTTGTTTACTGCTTTCTGTACCGCGAAAATTAATTTTATTATTATTTAGTAAAAATCCGGGTGAGAGAACCGCTTCCTGCGTTTTGTATAAGCCAATACCTGCTGGATTTACATTATTAGCGCTAATGTCACCGCCCAATGAACCCATAGCCCCACCAATCGCCAATGAGCGTGCACTTCCCATCGGAATAAACCAGGCATTTCTTAAAGCATCTTCAGGAACTTGTGCATGGATGATGGATGCACATAAAATGGCCGGCAGAAAAAGGAATATTTTTTTCATAGATCAGATTTTTTCTAATACTTAATTAAAAAATTGAATTGTAAGGATCAATTATTCCTCGGCGGCCTGCTACTTGTGTTGTTACTTCCGGTACTTTTATAACCACCACTGCGTGATCCCTGGTTGGTATTATTCACTGGAGGTCTTTGTTGTTCATAGGTACGAACAGGTTGTGTACGGCTGCCATTTGGTGGTGTGTAATTCGGATTTTGTTCCCTGGAAAAATTTCCTTTAAAAAGATCACCAAATGTGCGCTTACTGGATTTATTTGTGTTCAAATTATAATTGCTATTGTTATTACTATACAGGCTATTTCTATAACCGTTCATATTTCCATTTAAAACATTGCCGGAATAAATATTCCTGTTCTTGTAATAAACGACTGTTGTATAAGGTGAATAAAATCCATAAGGACTGTAACCCCATGGACTGTATCCCCATGGTGAATAACTAAATGTAGTCCAGTAGGAAAAAGGCGAATTAAATCCTGAACCCCAATAAGAATAAGGATTGTGGAAAGAATAAGGATTATTGAACGTATAATAATTATTCCCATAATAGCGGCTGTCATACCAATAATCAAAATCATCCAGGGAACC
>JBDTAN010000011.1:0-3234 GCA_039924585.1 Chitinophagaceae bacterium
ATCCGGAATGTATCCATCTATTTCCGGTTTTTATGGATTGGGATCGGCATACAATAACCAGGCGCAGCGTGTGATTGGATCACAAGTAATCAATCTGCCTATTGGAAGTGTAAATGTTGGTGGTCAAAGTTATGATGTATATCCATCTTCACCTTATACCATCAGCACGTTTGGAAAAGCGCCTTATGTAAATCAATTGAATAATAACTTTAATCAAAACATTGGACTAAGTCTTTCCATTCCGATTTTTCAAAATGGTAGTGCGCGTATTAATTATGAAAGAAGCAAACTTGATTTGACCAATGTGCAATTACAAAAAACACAGGCAGATCAAACTTTAAAAACAAATATTTATACGGCTTATTCGAATGCGGTGGCTTCGTTTGAAAAATTTACCGTTGGTATAAAACAAGTAAATGCCGCACAAAAAACCTATGATTTTGCACAGAAAAGATACGAGGTTGGATTATTATCAACGTTTGAATTATTGACAGACCAGAATAATTTGTTGCTTGCAAAACTGCAACAACTGACGAGCCAGTATGATTATGTTTTCAAAATGAAAATCCTGGAATATTATAAAGGAGAAGGTTTAAAATTATAGTACAAAAAAAGAAATCGTATATACAATGAGTAAGAGTTTAAAATGGATAATCATAATTTTATCAGCCATAATTGTTTTGCTGATCATATTAAAAGTATCGGGAAAATTAGGTAAAGATGAAGGCATACAAGTGACCGCAGAAAAAGCGGAAAGTCGTACCATCACTGAAGTAGTGACTGCAAGTGGAAAAATTTTCCCTGAAATTGAAGTAAAAGTTAGCCCGGATATTTCCGGTGAAATTGTTGAGCTTAATGTGCAGGAGGGCGATACAGTAAGGAAAGGTGAAGTGCTTGCAAAAATTTATGCAGATATTTATGCTTCACAAAGAGAACAGGCAGCTGCAGGTGTTAGCCAGTCTGAAGCACAGGTGAATAATTCAAAAGCGCAACTGGATGCATTGCAGGCATCACTGGATCAGTCACAATCCGCTTATAACAGACAAAAAAAATTATTGACAGACAAAGTTATTTCACAGGCAGAGTTTGAACAGGCAGAGCAAATTTATCTTTCCGCCAAAGCACAATTAGCGGCGGCAAAGGCAAGCATTAACGCTAATAAAGCAAATGTACAGAGTGCCGAAGCTGGTTTAACGCGTGCTGATAAAGATATGAGTCGCGCTATTATTACGGCACCGATGGATGGTGTGGTAAGTTTACTGGCTGTAAAAAAAGGTGAACGTGTGGCAGGTAACAGTTTTAATGTAGGTACAGAAATGATGCGTATTGCTGATTTGAACAGTATTGAAGCACAAGTGGATGTTGGAGAAAATGATATTCCTAAAGTAAAATTGGGAGATACAGCACTTGTAGAAGTGGATGCATTTACTGGTAGGAAATTTAAAGGAATCGTGTATAAAATTGCCAACCCTGTTGCTAATCCTTTGACATCTGGTTCTTCTTCTGCTACTGTTACGAATTACCAGGTGCATATCCGCATTTTACCGGATTCTTATAAAGATCTAATGGTAAAAGGCCAACCATTTCCCTTCCGGCCAAACATGACTGCCAGCGCGGATATTCAAACACAAACACATACGGATGCATTGACTGTGCCTTTGAATGCGGTAACCACACGTGATAAAAAATCTGCAACAACAAAATCTATTGATAAAACAAATACCGATAATTCAATGAATTCAACTGCATCAAATAGCAGCAGCGATGATGATATTGAAGAAGTTGTTTTTGTAATTGGCAGTGATGGAATGGTGCATAAAAAAACTGTAAAAACAGATATCCAGGATATCAATTTTATACAAATCACAAGTGGCATTAAAGCAGGTGATATGGTGGTGACAGGTCCTTATGATGTGGTGAGCAAGCAATTGGCAGACAGCACAAAGGTAAAAGTGGTTTCTAAAGAAACATTACTGCAATCTTTTAAGAAAACAGATAAGTAAAAAATAACCTTATAATGAGCCGGAAGATTTTCTTCCGGCTTTTTTGTGCATGTAAAATAAAGCGTTTCGTATGTTTGTACCTATCAAAAAGCGGAATATGAAATTTGGTATTATTGGAAGTGGTAGTTGGGCAACTGCCCTGGCAAAAATTTTAACGGACGGAAAAAATAAAATTAACTGGTGGATCCGCAATACAGACACCATCAACTATTTCCAGGAACGCAATCACAATCCGCATTACCTCAGCAAAGCTTATTTTGAAAAAGAATTGATAACATTGAGTGACAGCCTTCATTTTGTCATTGACAATTCTGATGTACTTGTCATTGCAGTTCCTTCTGCATATATACAGGATGCATTCAGTTCATTGAATACGGATGCATTTAAAGATAAAAAAATCATTTCTGCAGTCAAGGGACTATTACCTGATAAAAACTTATTGCTCAGTGAATATCTTTCCAAAGAATTTTCATTTCCCTTAAAAGATTATTTCGCTGTGCTGGGTCCCTGTCATGCTGAAGAGATATCTGCTGAAAAGCTTTCCTATCTTACGTTTTCGGGTATTGATACAGAAATGGCGAAGCAATTGTCCACTCATTTCGAAACTGCTTATACCAATACGATTATCAATAGTGATATTAAAGGAGTTCAGTATGCGGCAGTCTTAAAAAACATTTATGCATTGGGCGCGGGTATTGCGCATGGCCTGGATTACGGCGATAATTTTTTAAGTGTGTATATAGCAAACAGTGCGAACGAAATGGTGCGTTTCCTGCGTAAAGCAAAAATTGATAAGCATACCACGGAAGATATTATCAACTATGCGGCATCCGTATATCTCGGTGATTTATTGGTGACCTGTTATTCATTGTATAGCCGAAACCGAACATTTGGAAACATGATTGGAAAAGGGTATTCCGTAAAATCTGCACAGCTTGAACTGAACATGGTAGCAGAAGGGTATAATGCAAGTCGCTGTGTTTTTAACATCAATAAAAATGTGAAAGCAGAAATTCCGATCGCGGATAATATTTATAAAATTTTATGGGAAAATTTACCGGCAAAAGAAGGATTTAAAAACATCGAATGTATACTTGTTTAGTGTTGAATTATTTCTTGCCGAAATAAATCTGCAGCAATTCCGTCTGCAAAAAATTTTCCTTTATTGGTTAATATAAAGTGATCTTTTTTATTTTTTAATTTTCCTGCATCTATCCATTTTACAGCGTCA
>JBDTAN010000012.1:0-5756 GCA_039924585.1 Chitinophagaceae bacterium
AAACGATTATCCGTGCGATCAACTTAATCATTAAGCATAAAGGCGGAATTTGTTGTGTAGATAAAAATGAAGAGGAAATTTTGCCCTTGCCTGTAGCAGGCTTGATGAACAAAGATGATGGTTATAAAGTAGCTGCGCAATATGCAAAACTGGATAAAAAGGCTAAAGCCATGGGTTCAAATTTATCCGCACCATTTATGACTTTAAGTTTCATGGCCTTGCTGGTAATTCCCGAATTAAAACTCAGTGATAAAGGCCTGTTTGACGGAAAGTCTTTTAGTTTTGTATAAATGTATAATTATTTTTTTGCTTTTGAAACAACGGCACTCATCACGTTCAAATGCAGGCTGTCCGTGCCTTTTGGAAGCCTATAGCGAATTGTAAAATTATTTTTTCCGCCGGGAAGAATGACACCTGAGATTACATCTTCATGTTCTTCCACCATTTTATTATTTTGAAAGGATAATAACTGGATGCGTACATTTTCATAAGAAACAATGGATGCGCTGTTATAAATCATTCCTTTGACAACTGTTTTGCCGAGCAGGTTTTTTTTATCATCACTGGAGATGGTTAAAAAATCTTTTGGATTATTTTGTTCTTTTTGCAGGATTGTTTCCTTACTCTGTATATATGCATCATCCTGTTTTGTATCTTCTTTGCTTTTGCAGGAAAATAAAAAAGACGCTATAAGAAAAGTCAGTATGAGTTTACGCATAATTAATTTTTAAAGACTTAGATTGATTAATCCAAATACAACGTTTTTCTTTTAATAAAATTATAGATTCTGGTAGCTAATTTCGGTCGGTGAAGACACCGACCGATAGACCTATCCTATTGGTTGGTGTCGCCACCAACCAAAACATATGATTTCATTCGGCGAAGATACCGACCGATAGTTGTAAATATTTCACGCATCCTGTCCCATCCAGCATGCACCGCCAATTCCGGCCCTGGATGCGCCAGTAACAGATGGAAGAGTGGTGCTTTCTTCGCGCCAGCGCAAAACCGCCAGGAGTGCCATTATCAACGCTTCTTTGTATTCAATGATTGTGGTTTCGGGAATGATAATTTCCATAGATAATTGCGCCAATTTTAATCGCAGAATTTCTATAAGAAATAAATTATAAGCTCCTCCGCCTGTTACTAAAATCTTTTTATTGGCTGTATCAGAAGTACATGATTTGACAGATAATAAAATTTGTTCACACACATGTTCTGTATAAGTTCTGAGTTTATCCGCATTGGAAATATTAAAACCATTGATCAGTGGCAATACTATTTCTAAACCAAATTGATTGGATAATGATTTAGGAAAACTCTTTGCATAATAATCCAGTGCATTTAATTTTGAAAGTAATTCTTCATTTACTTTTCCTATACTAGCTGTTTTCCCTTTTTCATCAAATATCTTTCCTGTTTCTGCGGCCAACAAATCAATTATCCGATTCGCCGGGCATACATCAAAAGCAATTACTGTTTTATTTTCATCATCATGGAAACTGATATTTGCAATTCCACCGATATTCAGAAAAAATGGATATTCGGGAAATAACATTTTTTCTCCCAAAGGTACAATGGGCGCGCCTTGGCCGCCTAATGCTATATCTAAATTGCGCAAATCCGTGATTGTATTTATACCTGTATTTGCAGCAATCAACGCCGCATCACCAAGCTGAACAGAAATGCCATTTGCTGGTTCATGAAAAACGGTATGTCCATGAAATCCTATGAATTGTGCCTTATAATGCAATTCATTTTTTTCAATAAATGCATTGACTACTTCTGCAATATATTTTCCATACAAATTATTTAAATGAAAATATTCTTTCGCTGTAAGTGATTCTACTCCCTGTAATTTTTCTTTCCATGTATCACTATATGGAATACATTCGGCATGCTGAATTTCGAAATTCCATTTGCCCTGGTTTTCTTCAAAATTTACCAGCACGATATCCAATCCGTCTGTGGAAGATCCGCTCATAATACCAATTGCCCTGTATGTCATAAAATGATAACATTATTGTATGCAGTAATTTTTCTGCAAATTTTTCTAAAAATTATTTACGGCTATAGTTGGGAGATTCTTTCGTGATCTCCACATCATGTGCATGGCTTTCCCGCATTCCTGCAGAAGTTATTTTTACAAAAATTGCTTTCTGTAATGCTGCAATATCTTTTGCTCCGCAATAACCCATACCTGCTCTCAAACCGCCAGTGAACTGTGCCACTACTTCACTTAAATTTCCTTTATATGCAATCCTGCCCTCAATTCCTTCGGGTACTAATTTTTTTAAATCATCTTCCACATCCTGGAAATAACGATCGCTGCTGCCTTGCGACATTGCGCCAATGCTACCCATTCCGCGATACTCTTTGAATTTTCTTCCTTCGAAAATAATAGTACCACCCGGACTTTCTTCCACGCCTGCAAAAACACTGCCCATCATCACCACATTTGCACCTGCTGCCAGGGCTTTTACCATGTCACCGGTATAACGAATGCCACCATCTGCAATCAATGGAATCTTGCGTGCTTTTAAAACAGAAGCTGCTTCCATGATGGCTGTAAGTTGCGGTACGCCTGTGCCTGCGACGATCCGCGTGGTGCAGATCGAGCCGGGACCGATACCAATTTTTACCGCATCTGCACCCGCATCGGCAAGTGCAATAGCACCTGCTGCCGTGCCTACATTGCCCGCTACTAATTGTATATTTTTAAAATTTTTCTTTAAAGATTTTACTGCATTGATCACACCAATATGATGTCCATGTGCGCTGTCAAGGCCCATCACATCTACTCCCACCTGTTGCAATGCAGATGCGCGGTCAAGTAAATCCGCTGTGATACCCAAAGCCGCGCCCACAAGTAATCTTCCAAAATCATCTTTCACTGCATTGGGGAAATTCCTGATCTGCATAATGTCGCGGAAAGTGATGAGGCCAATTAATTTTCCCTGCTTATTTACGACAGGCAGTTTTTCTATTTTATGTTTCTTTAAAATATTTTCTGCCTGTTTCATATTCGTTCCTTCCGGCGCTGTCACGAGGTTTTCTTTCGTCATGATTTTTTTTACCTGCATGCGCATATCAGATTCAAAACGCAGGTCGCGGTTGGTGAGAATGCCGACAAGTTTTCCCTGCTGATCCACAACAGGAATACCGCCGATTTTATTCTCCCGCATGAGTTTCAATGCATCGCCAAGCGTGGCATCATCATGCAAAGTGATCGGGTCAATGATCAGTCCGCTTTCACTTCTTTTTACTTTACGTACTTGTTCTGCCTGTTTTTCAATCGACATATTTTTATGTAAAAAACCAAGGCCGCCTTCCCGTGCTAATGCCATCGCGAGATTCGCTTCCGTTACGGTATCCATAGCTGCGGAAAGCATGGGAATATTTAAACGAATGGATTTTGTAAGCTGCGATTGAATATTTACTTCACGGGGTAAAACCTGGCTGAAAGCAGGCATGAGTAAAACATCATCAAACGTAAGGCCTTCGCCAAAAAATCTTGATTGAGATATTTTCTTTTCCGGGGGGTTATTTCTTATTGCCATGTGCAAAGATAATGTGCAGGTTAAATTGCTTCCAAAACAATTTTTTCAAATGGCCAAAGGCTTGCTGTGATTGTGTCTTAGGTTATTGTAAAAAAAATGCGCACATGCGTTTATTCCATTTTATACATTTTTCCCGGCAGGCTGGTCAATACGTTTTGAAATTCCAGATTCAAAATGGCGGCTGCAACTGCACTGCTGCTCAGGCCGCTTTGCAGGTAAATATCATCTATATGTAATAGTTCTTTTTCGGCAAATAATTGCAGGATCATTTTTTCCTCATCAGAAAATTCGATGAACAATTCTTTCTGAATTTTCTTTTTTGGAGCCTTTGCTTCCCAGCTCATGAATTCTATTAATTCCTGCGCGGAAGTCAATAAAACTGCTTTATTATTTTTAATTAAATAATTGCAGCCGGCACTTTTGCTATCCGTTGTTTTTCCCGGAAATGCAAATACATCGCGGTTATAATTGTTGGCCAATTCCGCAGTAATCATGCTTCCACCTTTAATGGCAGTTTCTACCACGATCGTTGCATCAGACATCCCGGCAACAACCCTGTTTCGTTTGGGAAAATTATGTTTATCCGGTTTTGTTGTAGAAATATATTCAGTCAATAATCCCCCCTGTGCACACATTTCTTTAGCAACAGATGCATGTTGTTGCGGGTAAATGGAGTGCAGTCCATGCGCCAAAACACCGACCGTGGATAAATTATTTTTTAGTGAAGCTTTATGCGCAATTGTATCAATACCATAAGCAAGTCCGCTTACAATTAAAATATTCATTGTGGCAAGATCTTCAATGAGTTTTTCAGTAATCATTTTTCCATAATCAGAATTATTCCTTGTGCCGATAATGCTGATTATTTTTGTGGTATTTAAATCTGCATTGCCTCGGAAATACAGCATGATCGGAGGATCATAGCAATTTAATAAACGTTTCGGATAATTTTCATCCTGTATAAAAAGAGGCGTGATCTTATTTTTTTCAATGAATTTTATTTCCTTTTCAATGACCGAAAAGTCAGTGAACGATTTAATATTTTTGGCACGAACTGCGCCGACATTTTCGATATGACTTAGCAATGATTTTTTTTCTTTGAAAATATTTTCCGGGTTTTCAAAATGTTTCAGCAATTGTTTTGCCTGTACAGGACCTATGCCCGGAATTTGTGTTAATGCGATTTTATATAAAAGCGATTCACTCATGCAGCCTGTAAAATTTTTAAAACAAAACAAGATACATTATTCCCGGGAAAATATCAATAGCTCAAAACATACCCAAATGCAATGCACTAAAATTTTGCAGGGAAGCGATTTTTAAATCTGCCGCTGCCCAGCGCGGATCTTTGATTGCGGAAAGAGAAGGCACGATCACGCATTTCATTCGCGCCGCTTTCACAGCGATCATGCCATTAAAACTATCTTCAAAACAAATACATTCGGAAGGATCCACATTTAATTGTTCCGCACATTCCAGGTAAACCTGTGGATGCGGTTTTCCATATTGCATATCTTCTGCGGAAACAAAAACATGAATAAATTCTGTGATATTGCAAATCTGCATCACCATTTCGATAATTGATGACGGTGAAGAAGATGCAATGCCGATTTTGAAATTCCTTTCCCTAAAAAAATTAATAATATATGGAACAGCGGGCATTACGGCAGGTTTCTTTTTGATTTTTTCAGTTACAAGTTCTGTAATTTTTTTTTCCGCATCGGCATATTCTTCTGCAGGAATTTTAAAATAACGAAACCAGTAATTTACAAATTCTTTGGTGCGCAAGCCAGTGGTGGTTGCATATAATTCCGTGGTAAGTTTTTTATTATAAGATTGCAATGTTTCATTTGCGGCTTCCTGCCAATGCGGTTCACTATCTATCAGTAAACCATCCATGTCGAAGATTACGGTGTTCATATAATGTTTTTTATTTATTGTTGAGCCGCAAGATGTTGCGGCTTTTCGTTTCTTGTTTCTTGTTTTGTTTCTGGTTTCTTGTTTGGTGTTTCTTGTTCTTGTTGAGCCGCAAAATATTGCGGCTTTATGTTTCTTGTTTTACTGCTTTTAATGCCTCGAAAAAGTTGACCATTTTTATAATTTTGCTCTATAAATCTACCTATAACGATAATAGTTTATAAACTATCATTACGGTTTTAAACCTTATTACCTTAATAACATTCAATACCCATAATG
>JBDTAN010000013.1:0-3542 GCA_039924585.1 Chitinophagaceae bacterium
GGTCTGACTTATTGATTCTTTCGGGTAGGCCAAGACACTTAGTGAAAGAACTTTCCGAATGGGATGACAGTAACCAATAGGAAATCACACGTGCAATTTACCACATAAATAATACGTGTGATTTAAAATATTTTGTACATTTGTGTCAAAGAAAAGTTCATGAATACGAAGCTCACCTTAACAATTGATCATTCAATAATTATACAGGCAAAAAAATATGCCCGCAAAAAAGAAAGAAGCCTATCTGATTTAATTGAAAATTATCTTAAAGCATTAACAGATGAAGGAGCGATCAAAGCCGAAGCAATAACACCAATTGTTCAATCATTAAAAGGTTCTTTTAAGATGCCTGAAAATTTCAATTATAAAAAAGAACTTACTGAACGTTTATCTGAAAAATATTTGTGATGAATATAGTCCTTATTGATACGGATGTAATTCTGGACTTTTTTTTTGACAGGCAACCTTTTTCGGAACAAGCTTCTATGATATTGATTTTATGTGAAAAAAAAATCATTCAAGGTTTTTTAACACCAGTTATTATCAGCAATGTTTATTACCTTTTAAGAAAAACAGCTACGCATGAAAAAGTAATTAAAAACTTAAAAAAACTCATGAGCATTATTGATGTTGCAATCATAAATAAAGCAACGGTATTAGAGGCTTTGAATGCTGATTTTAAAGATTTTGAAGATGCTTTACAGAATTTTTCAGCACAAAATGAAAAGGGAATTAAAGTGATCATTACCCGGAATATTAAAGACTATAAATCAAGTAAAATGTCTGTAATGACTCCGGAAACATACTTAAGATCCATTCAATAATAGAATACAACTCTCTCCTATTTAATTTCCTTTTGGTGAAGACATCAATCTATAGAAAAAAGGCAGATTTTCTATACACATTAACATATATTTGACAAATGATAAAGTACTTAATTATCCTTTTTTCTCTAATTAGCTTAACCGCTTCTGCACAAGAGCAAGACCTCGTAAAATATTTAAATGTTCTCAAAGCTGCCGGAGCGGAAAGGGCTCAAACGGTGATTGCTGACTATTCTTTTGAAAAAAAAGCAGACTACACAATTGCTGATTACTCAAAATTTACCGGAGAAAGTTTTGATACAGATATACCTGCAATAAAAGGTTACAAAGCTACCGGAGATTGTAAAATAAAAAAAAATGATGGTAGTATTGAAGATAAAAAAATGATGGTGGTCATGTATTTTGATAAAACAAAAAATCATTGGTCTGTATATGCCTTACGATCAATTGCAGATACAAAACAAGAATATGAAAGTTCTAAAAATGAAGTAGAAGCAGGAAAATTTTATACGTCCAAAGAATTTGTTTATAAAAATTTAGCGTACTGGTCTTTAATGTCAGGTCATCTGCAAGATGCTAAAAAATATATTGATCTCGGAATAGAAGCTGCTAAACAAACGACAAGTAGTACACCTTTTACTACGGGTCAGATAGATGTTGTTTTAAAAAGAATTATGTAGTTGCGATCATTTTAGATAATTCAGAACATTACATGCTGCCCATAGTGGAATTACTGCTCACAAGATTACTATCCTTCTTGAATTTTTTCCGGTGTGTGGTGACAACCACCGGTAGGAAATAATGCATTTCCCTTGTTGGAGTTGCCCCCATTTTTTCTGTCTTGCTACATTTTTTATCTTTTGAATTTATAATAGTTGTTTAGTGAATGGTTTTAATTTTACAGTGAAATGCCTGAGCGCCGGCGCTTCTTCAATGATTGTCATGCCTTTTATTTCATCTCTTTTTGCAAAAACATCTATCACAACTTCGGCTACATAATCAATATGACTTTGGGTATAAACTCTTCGTGGAATAGCAAGTCTTACTAACTCTAAACCGGCAGGAATTAATTTTCCCTCCGCATCATATTTTCCAAACATTAGCGAACCAATTTCTACAGAACGAATTCCGCCTTCTTCATACAATGCACAAGCCAAAGCTTGTCCCGGATATTGATCAACAGGAATATGCGGCAGAAATTCTTTCGCATCCAAATACACCGCATGCCCGCCACCGGGGCGCATTACAGGCACACCTGCTGCTACTAATTTTTCCGTGATATATTCAATACTGCGGATACGGTATGCCAAATAATTTTCTTCCATTACTTCTTTTAAACCAATCGCAATGGCTTCAAGATCTCTGCCGGCAAGTCCGCCATAAGTAGGAAAACCTTCTGTAATAATGAGCAGGTTGCGGCATTGAAAAGCAAGTGATTCACTATGCATGGCGAGGAAGCCGCCGATATTTGCAAACGCATCTTTTTTAGCGCTCATGGTGCAACCATCTGCATAAGAAAAAAGTTCGTGTACAATTTCAGGAACTGTTTTATCCGCATAACCTTCTTCACGTATTTTAATAAACCAGGCATTCTCGGCAAAACGACAGGCATCAATGAATAAAGGGATTTTATATTGCGTACAAACTTCACGCACGTCCTTTATATTTTGCATACTCACGGGTTGACCACCACCGGAATTATTGGTAACAGTCAGCATGACAAACGGAATATTTTCCGCACCTTTTTCAATGATCGTTTTCTCCAAAGCGGGCACATCCATATTGCCTTTGAATGGTGCGGGAATAGAAGGATGTTTTCCTTCTTCACAAATAAGATCAATTCCTACAGCGCCCGAAAACTCAATATTGGCGCGGGTTGTATCGAATAAAGTATTACTTATAAAATATTTTCCCTTTCCACCAGCGATCTCAAATAAAATTCTTTCTGCGGCCCTGCCCTGGTGTGTAGGAATGATAAATGGCATGCCCGTAATTTCCTGGATCGTATCGCTGAAGCGAAAAAAACTGGGACTGCCTGCATAGGATTCGTCGCCCTTCATAATGCCTGCCCATTGATTACTGCTCATGGCGCTTGTGCCACTATCGGTTAAGAGATCAATTAATACATCATTCGAATGAATGAGAAAAGGATTATAAAAAGCTTTTTCCAAAATTGTTTTTCTTTCAACGGCTGTGTTGAAATAAATAGGTTCAACGGATTTTATCCGGAACGGTTCAATGATCGTGCGCATAAATTGTTTTGGAATAAATTAAAAAAAATAGATACTACCGGAGGAAGATTGCAGCTATGAAGGGCGGGAAATAATATTTTTCCAAATTTGCATGGCGCAAAGATGATAAATTTTCAAATAATAAAATATGATTTTTATCATACGCAAGAAATATAGTTGATTAAAATGAATGAACATTTCTTGTAAACCATTGCTGATATGCATTTCATTGGTTTTAAATTTTTATATAAAACATCTGCCCGGAAAAAATGAATACGAATTTGAAAGTCCATGCGTATTACCCGGGAGATTTAAAACATATCTTTGCTATAATTTTATTTAAATAAATTATGGCAAATGAGTTAACATTCAACGCTGTTTTTGAACCTGCATTGATCGATGAAATGCATGCATTGGGTGAAATCAAATTGTATAAAGAAGGCGACATCATCATGAATTACGGAAAGTATATTCGCATGATGCCTTT
>JBDTAN010000014.1:0-2765 GCA_039924585.1 Chitinophagaceae bacterium
ATAACAGTTCCATTTTTCCGCTCACTAAAAAATTAAAGATCGCCTATATTGCCCTGGGCGATTCTGTGGAAAACACATTGGGTAAATTATTGAAAGACAGTTTGCATGCAAATACTTTTTATTTTAATTATAGAAAAGACAGTTTGGATGCATTGCGTTTATTGAAATCATTAAATGGAAAATATAATTTGGTGATCATTGGTTTGCATGGTTATGCAAAGTATCCCGCAAATAATTTTGGCATTTCCCCGTCTGCCATCATGCTTGCAAAAACAATGCAGGCGCAGGTCTCCACACCTGTGCTCACTATGGATTTTGGAAACCCGTATGCCATTGGCAATTTTTGCACAGCAAAAAATTTGGTTGCTTGTTATGAAGATGATGCCATTTTTCAAAGCGCGGCATTTGACTGGCTCATGGGAAAATTTAAAGCGGAAGGAAAATTGCCCGTGACGGTTTGCCCGGAGTATCGTTTTGGATTTGGGATGTAAGGGAATAATTGTGAATGGTTAATGGTAAATTGTTAATGAAGTGATGCCGGCTGAGCGGAGTCGAAGCCGGAGTTGAAGGAGTAAATTGATTTAGGATTTGGAGATGTATGATGTAGGATTTTTTGATTTCTGTCAATACTGGTCAGTCGAGCAGCATTGGCGAGAATAAATAATCTAACAGCGAACAGTGAAATATTTTTGAACCCATCACTGTTTTCAACTGGTATCTTTTATCTGTTCGTTTTTAGCTTTCTTCTGACATCTCACAGCTTTCAGCTTTTAACTGTTAGCTTTTAGTTTTTCCAAATTTCTCCCCTATTTTTACAACCTCATTTAAAAAACCAAATTATGACGAAGCGTTTGTTTCATTTTTTCTTTTTCGCTTGCATTGCAACGATAGTTGTGTCCTGTTCTTCTTCCGTTCCCAAACAGGCGGAATTTATTCCTAAAGATGCTTTCATGGTAGCAGATTTTAATACAGGCCGGCTCGCCGAAAAATGCAAGAAAGGAAATATCAACTGGGATTCACTTTTTGCGAATATGCTCAAAAATGCAGACCCGGTAAAGTCGGAAGAAATGAAAAAGCAAATGGCGAAAATGTCTGAAGCAGGTATTGACTTTGAAGATCATTTTTTTGTGTATGTAAAAATGAGCGGTTCCATGATGTCCGGCCAAAGCGTTACAACCGGACTCGTTGCGGGCATGAAAGATGCATCGAAATTTGAAACCTATATTAAATCACAACAGAATGTTTCTCCTGTTCTGCAAAAAGATAATTATTCCTATACGGTTTTAAATAATGAACTGGCCATCGGCTGGAATAAAGATGTGGCTATCCTTGTGTATAGCTCACCACAGGTAGCAAACGATGCATCGCAGGTTGCGCCGAATGATGGCAAAACTTCATTAGCTGCGCTCGATCAAATGATGCATTTGAAAAAAGAAGAAAGTGTTGCTGATATAGATGATTTTAAAACACTCATGAAAGAGAAAGCGGATATTTTGTACTGGACAAATTCTGAGGGTGTTGTTAGTTCAATTCCTTTTGTGGGCATGACAAAAATGGCGGATCTTTTTAAAGGTACACATACAGCTGGCACAGTAAACTTTGAAGATGGCAAAGCCGTGGCAATTGTAAAAGCTTATATGGGAAAAGACCTCGCAGATATTCTTAAAAAATATCCTTCTACCGCGGCGGATATTAGCATGGTTACACAATATCCATCCGCGATAAACGGCTATATGTCTTTTTCATTTAATCCGAAAGTTTTACTGGACATTATCAAATATGCAGGCGTAGAATCTACGGCTAATCAATTCCTCGCGAATTCCGGAATTACTTTAGATGATATAGCTAAAACTTTTACCGGCGATATGGCATTCATCGTTTCTGATTTTAGTATGAAACAAAATACGATGGATATTGGCGGTGAAAAAATTAATTACACTTCACCTGAACTACATTTTATTTTTAATGCAAAAATTGCCGATGTTGCTGCCTATAATAAAATCGCTGCAGCCCTTGCTGCCAAAGGGATTATGGACCAGGTGAACGGACAATATTTACCAAAAGATTTGCGCGGAACTGGCTGGCTGATGAATGGTAAAAATTTGATCATGGGCAACAGTGATTCCATGGTGCAACAATATCTTGCAGGCAAAGGAAATACCTCACTTCCCAAAGATGTCAGCAGTGATGCAAACGGAAAACCAATGTCAATGTTTGTAGATATTAATAAATTGATGCAGCAAGTTCCGGCCGATTCATCCAATATGGAAATGATGACACTGGCAAAATCAACCTTCAAAGATTTCCGTGCTACGGCAGATAAAATGGAAGAAAATTCTGTGACCAGCCATATGGAATTATATACCATGAATGATAAAGAAAATAGCCTGGTAACAATGATTCATTATTTCGCAGCATCGGCTATGGAAATGAAACATAGAATGGATAATATGGAAAAAGGCGGTATGATAGATATTGATTCTATGCAGTTGCCAATGACTGATAGTACCATGATAAAACCTTAATGAAAATTATTTTTTCATGCTATAAATCACTTTTATAAAAGTGACGGAAATCAGCGCATGCAAATTGAATTAAAAAATTTATTGCCCATTCCTTTAAAAGAACAATTCCAACGAAGGCCTTCCGCTGTTTGGGGAAAAGAAATTACATGGAATGCAGGAGAATATATAAAATTCAAAGCGCCGAGTGGATCAGGGAAAACAACACTCGTGCATTTATTATACAAATTGCGCGAGGATTAT
>JBDTAN010000015.1:0-3408 GCA_039924585.1 Chitinophagaceae bacterium
CGGATTATATAAATTGGTTTGACTTATCAAAAAAATATGAAAATTTGATTAGAGTGAAGGAACAAGATGGTGAAAGTAATGAACTCCGGGAAACATCACCATTTTTTCAACAATCAATACTTGCGGATTCAATAACAAATAAATATGCAAGAGAAATTGGAACTTCAATTTTTGTTTTTAGAGGTGCAAAAATCGACATAAGAGAAAGGATTAAAAATGAAATTAATGAGAAGAAAAACTACCACTAAAATCGATTTGACAATATAGCAGCTAACTTGATAGCAATGGCCTACAATTCAATATCAGCCGTATTTTCAGCGTAGTGGAAGTAAGTAGAATCATCAAAATAATAAAGTAACATGCAAACAATAATTGGTTCAGGTGGCAGTATAGCATTGCCTTTAGCAAATGAATTAACAACATGCACGAACCGGATAAGGCTTGTTAGCAGGCATCCTAAAAAAGTAAATGATACGGATGAAATCTTTCCTTTGGATGTAAATGATTTATCACAGATTGACAATGCAATTGCTGGCAGTGATGAGTTGTATGTCACGATTGGATTTGCTTATAATCTAAAGGTTTGGCAACAATCATGGCCTCCTTTTATACAAGCTGTTATTAAGGCGTGTATATCGCATAAGGCAAAACTTGTATTCTTCGATAATGTGTACCCATACGCAAAGTCAGCTATACCGCACATGACAGAAGATTCTCCCTGGCAACCTCCCAGCAAAAAAGGAATAGTGCGAAAGCTTGTTGATGAGATGATCATGCAGGAAGTAAAGAAGAACAATCTTACGGCTATAATCGTAAGAGCAGCAGATTTTTATGGGCCGGATACAAATAAAAGTGTCCTTGGTGAAACAGTTGTGAAGAATTTATTGAAAGGAAAAAAAGCCCAGGCATTTGGCGACATCAATAAAATTCATAGCTATACTTTTACTACTGATGCCGGTAAAGCAACTGCGTTGCTGGGGAATACCAACGATGCGTATAACCAGGTTTGGCATCTGCCCACAACCAAAGAAAAACTTACCACCAAACAATGGATTGAATTGGCAGCTAAAGAAATTGGTACAGAACCCCGTATACAAAAAGTGCCCAAATGGATGATCTATATTTTAGGAATGTTTATGCCGGATTTAAAAGAATTTCCTGAAATGATGTATCAAAACGAAACAGATTATTTTTTTGATAGTAATAAATTTGAAAACCGCTTTGGTATCACAGCAACGAAACCGTAAGAAGGTTTAAAAATAATGATTGAATATTTTAAGAAAGAAATCAGCCGCTAACTAACTTCAAGTAAAAAAAAGACACTCCAATATGGAATTAGAAAAACATTATACAAATAGAAGTGGATGGCTCAGAGCCGCCGTTTTGGGTGCTAATGACGGTATCCTCTCAACTACAAGTTTGGCAATCGGTGTAGCCGCCGCAAGTGACACACGGTATCCAATTGTTCTTGCTGCATTAGCAGGATTAGTTGCAGGAGCTTTATCAATGGCAGCAGGTGAATATGTTTCAGTAAGTTCTCAATCCGACATTGAGGTTGCTGATTTAAAACGAGAAAAAAAGGAACTGGACACAATGCCTGAAATTGAATTGAAAGAATTATCTAAACTATATGAACAAAGAGGCCTGGACAAAGATCTTTCAATGAAGGTTGCTATACAATTAACAGCAAATAATGTTTTGGAAGCCCATGCAAGAGACGAATTAGGCATTAATCAATTTTCGAAACCAAAACCTTTGCAAGCGTCACTGGCTTCGGGCGCATCATTTATAACAGGGGGAATGTTACCATTTTTAGTTTCAATTTTTGCACCTATAAAATATATGGTCGTTTTCCAGTACTCATTTTCTATAATATTCCTGGCATTGTCCGGGGCAATAGCTGCAAAGGTTGGTGGTTCTGGCGTAGTAAAGGGAATTTTACGGATTTGCTTTTGGGGAACTGTTGCGATGGGTATGACTGCTCTTGTGGGTTATCTCTTTGGGGTAAAGACGACTTAATCTGATAAGCGTTTATTTTCATGAAAGATTTTATATAAAGAACAAATGGATATGCGTCAGTTAATATAAAGCATTATTGCGAGTAGTACTAATCATGATAATAGAAGTTTGGAATTCTGGTAGGGTAATGAAACCTGTCTATTCTGCCATTTATTATTTTAAAGATAACATAGCAATTAAAGTAATACATGAAGACGCAAAATATTCTACTGTAATTTGCATCTTAAAACAAGGTCAAAATTACCAGGATGACATTTATCATAATCGTTGACAAAAACTGCCCATAACTTGAACTATCCAAACATCAAATAAAATTTCAACCTTCCTAAACCCGGCGAATTTATTTTCCCTGCAACCCTTTCCCACGCCCACCGTATATATTAGTAGATTTCCGGGTTTTGCAATGTGTGCAGCATTTTTTTAACAGGTCAAAAAAAATTAAACTGCTTATTTTTAATTAAATCAACAATGCTTTAAAAGATCTTTTGGAAGATATTACCAGTATATTACTTGGCTGCCGGCAACAGGACAGGAAAGCCCAGAAGGCGCTCTACGAGCGGTTCTACGGCTTTGCTATGAAAACAGTATTCCTATATATCTACCGTTATGATAAGGCAGTAGACCTGGTGAATGACGGCTTTATTAAATTTTTCAGATCCATTGACCGCTTTAAAATGGGTCCCGATGCGGACAATGAAAAAATATTTATGGCCTGGCTGAAAAGGATCATGATCAATACCGCTATTGATGAACTAAGAAAAAATAAAATGAGCCCGGAGATCGGCGGCATTCCCGAACATATCTGGGACCTGCAGGATGAAAGTGAAAATGGAGAACAAAAAATAATGTATAAAGAACTGATCAGTATGATCAAAAATTTGACTCCGCAATATCGTTCTGTTTTTTTGTTGTATGCCATTCATGGTTACAACCACGTGGAAATTGCAGGCATGATGGGCATCCCGCCGGGAACATCTAAATCATGTCTTTCGCGTGCCCGGGCAATTTTGCAGGAAGGCATTAAAAAAATTGAAGACGCAATTGTATGTTGAACCAGGAAGAAAATATGGATGATTTGTTTCGCCGCGCCGTGGGCAATTTTCCTTTGAAAGAAGAGAAAGGCAACTGGGATGCATTAGCGGCTGCATTGGATGAAGACAAACCACTTCCGCCCATTACGAAAAAGAAAATCAATTATAAATTGCTTTTACTACTGCTTGCTTTTTTTCTTTCAGGAAGTGTATTGACTTATTTTATTCTTAAGCCTACGGGTGCTAATGATAAAACAAAAATTTCTTCAACGCCTGTTATCAAACCCATCCAGGATGTGCAAAATATTGCCCAGGATAATAATGCAGCTACCAAAACAGTCAATGCAAATAATATAGC
>JBDTAN010000016.1:0-10767 GCA_039924585.1 Chitinophagaceae bacterium
TTATATTGCAATGTTGGCCTGTCCGTATCCGGCAAAGGAGTACCTGCACTGAAATTAATTTTTGCAGATTTTTTCAATGTAGGCGTAAATGCGGATGTAACGATTACCGTTTTTTGTGGAATAGTATCAGCCACTTTTTTAGTCTCCGGTTTTGCACTCGTTCGAGTGCGGTTTTGTGCAAATGAAAAAGTGGATATAAAAAGAATTATAAAAAGTGAAATATATTTTTGCATCTGGTTTTATTTTCTGTTGAAACGTTTTATTGATTGGTATTTTTATCTGGCGCTGCTATTTTACTATTCTGGTTTTTTTCGGCCACCACGATGTCTAATTTTTTCTGTGCTTCAGCCTGTAAGTCAGGTATAGCGCCATTTTCCACTACACTTTTCAATGTCGCTTCTGCATTGAAATAATCTTTTTCTGCAAAATAAATATCGCCGAGCAGGATATAAGATTTCGTGATCCAGTAATTATAAGAACCTGCTTTATTGATCACATCAAAGGCTGCTTTTTCTGCCTCTGTATATTTTTGTTGAGAAAATAAAATTGTCGCCACCTGGTAACGTGCTTCTGCTGCATATTCAGATTTTCCTAAGCCAATGACGATTTTATAGGCATCCATCGCTTCAAATACCTGGTTATTTAATTGTGCACTTTTAGCAATTGCCATATTGGCCATTACTTTATCATCTGTTGCAATTCCTTTTTGTGCTAATAATTCCTGTGCATTCGAAACAGCATCAGCCCATTTTTCCAACTTGTACTGACTGCGCAATAAGCCGCGCATACTTTCCAGTTTATTTTCCGGTGTAGTTGCAATGGATTTAAGTTGGGTAAAATATTGCTCCGACAATGCATAATCCTTTAATTCAAAATAAGCAATTCTCGCTGCCTGCAAAGAGGCAATTTCCGCATATTTATTAGGCGCTTTTACACTCACCAATCCATAATTTTTTATAGCGTTGGCAAAATCTTTTTTGCCATAATAAATTTCTGCCGCATTGTAAGCAGCTTCCACAGAATATTGGCCATTTGGAAATTTATTGAGATAATCATTGAAACCTGCTAAAGCATTATCAAGCATTTTATTTTCATACGCATTATTGGCAGAAATAAATGTAAGAGAATCTGCTTCTGTGTAACTTACTGCCTTACCATTCTTTTGCATAAAAGCAACGAAATCACCCGGCTTTTGTCTTTGCAAAAATATATTACGTACATAACCAACAGCCTCATTGCTTTCATCGGCATTCGGGTAATTTTTAATGAGCTTTTGAAAATTATTCAATGCTTCATCTGTATTTGCCTGGTTAAAATAAGCAATGCCCAATTTAAGGTAAACTTGCGGTTTCAGGGCGTTTGCAGAGCTGTTGCTCAACAAAGCATTTAATGGTGCGATAGATGCGCCATAATTTTCTTCTGCTAAATAGGTATTAGCAATTTCAAGATTCGCATCAGTTACTAAATTGGACTTTGGATATCTTATTGGGATTGATTGGAGGAATTCTAATTTTTGTACATAATTGCCTGAACCACCACTTATAATGGCTTTCTGAAATAAAGCATAATCTGCAGCAGGAAAATTCTGGTTGATAATATTATCATACATCTGTACAGCCTTGGAATAATTTTTCTGCATGAAATAACAGTCCGCAATGCGTGCGTACGCATCCTGTTGTAAAGGAGTACTTGCGGCGCTGACGTTATTCACTACCTGTAAAAAATTTTGTAAAGCAATAGGATAATTTTCCATGCGAATATTACTATAACCTAACGTGTAATAAGCATTCACCGGCGTTACTTCTTCATAGGAAACAGGATTTTTCAAGTATTGTGAAAGAAAGAAATTGACAGAATCATATTGATTGGTACGGAATGCAATCTCTCCTTTCCAGAAATCAATATAAGGCAATTCTTTTGTATTGTAAGCGGCATTCATTGCCTGGTCGAGCAAGTCGTCTGCTTGTATGATTTGCTGATCATTGATCAATTCTTCAGCCCGCCCGAGTAAAATTTTTGGATATACTTTTTTTACTGGTTCGGATTGCAGGCCTGTTGACTGTAGGAGATCAAGTGCATCTTTAAAATTATTGGTTGTAGCCATTACGCGTACCAATAATTCTTTGGCTTCATTGATATTTTCAGCCCGCGGATAAGTTGTCACAAATTCTTTCAACTCATTCAAAGCGACATCCGTATAGCCGAGTTCAAAGGACAATTTTCCGTAATTAAATTTTGAAATTTCTTTTTGAGAAAGATTGCTACTATTGAGTGAACAAAATAGAAAAGCACTACGGGCGCTGGGTTTCATATTTAGTTCCAAATAAGATTTCGCCAGCAGGTACATACTATTTTGTGCAAGTGAGTCCTGTTGTCCACCCAATTCTTTAAAGCCTGCAACTGCTTTATTAAACTGACCAGCCTGGTAATAACAAAAAGACAATTCATACAAATCAGCGCGACTGACTTTTTTTGTATTGCTTACATACGCTTCTATATAAGGCAATGCATTTTTGAAATCTTTTTTCTCAAAATAAATATGACCCACCAATTGTTTGAGCTGCAGGTCATAATATTGATTACCTGATTTCTTTAAAATATTTTCTGCATAACTCAATGCCTGGTCGCGGTCATTATTGAAATAATATATTTCAGCTATATAATATGGAACTACATTTTGGTAAGGATCATGGCCTTCACTGATTTTGAAACTACCGAGTGCTTCCGTATATTTTTTTTCACTGAATAAAATGAAACCATAATAATAATTTGCAGCTACGTAATTCGGGTCGGCGGGAATTTGCCTTACGGCATCAAATAATGGTTTGGCATCATTAAACCGTTGCATGGTAAAATAGGCATACCCTTCATGAAATTTCATTTGAGCGATCTGGCTGTTATCGAGATTGGACAAACCAGCTTTTTCATAATACGTCAATGCATCTGAGAAACTGTTTTTACGAAAGTAATATTCTGCCAGGAACCAGGACATCATTTCAATGCGCGGCGTATTATGTTCGAGTTCAATGAAAGCAGTGGCTTCAGTTTCTGCAGTTTCATCATTGAGTTGCAGGCCGCTGATGATGGCATAATATTTTGATTCTTCCCAGATACTTACAGGAATATTTCCCGTATTGGCCGGGGAAGCATACAAAGTTTTAAAAAGCGGGTAAGCGAGACTAAAATCTGATTTTTGATAAAGGTCTTTTGCCAGTTTGAATGTTTCATCCGGGTCGTCATTCCATTTTGTAAACTGCGCGGATAAAGAAAATGATAAGCAAACGGCAAAAAAAAGGAGGCCGCATTTTTTAGGATATATATGCATATTGAAGTGAACGGATGGGTGATTTAAATATTTTAATTTGTTTTATAATAAAACGTAAAAACGCGCTAAAGATAAGATGCATCGCATGCAAACAGAAACACCATTTTAGAATTGTGGATAAACTTTTAGTATGTATTTTTTTTACACATTTTTTGGATAGTATTTAATTTTTTAAATAAGATTTGTTCTTTTTTTATTCCCTTAATTTGAAACAATATACATCCAAAGATTTTTAATAACAACCGCTTTCATTGATACTTTAATCGGGAAAGAACAAATTCTTTAAAAGCATATTTAAAGTGTATAATTCAATACTGGCAATGAATGTATTCAAAAATAAATTTGGTACTTTGAATACATTGCTCTTATTTTAACATTCTGTTTAACGACAGAAACCAATATCCAATTTCCTAAAAGAGAAACCAAGTTCATGAAAGCTATTCAAAAAGTGCTTTTACATGCACTCTTGATTTGCGCTTTGATTTTACCTGCAATTCATTCACAGGCACAATTAAAAGCAGATTTTAATGCAAGCCCCACATCAGGTTGTTCACCTTTAATTGTAAGCTTTACAGACAAATCTACGGGCAAACCAACGACTTGGAAATGGGATTTAGGCAATGGTGTTATATCCACTGCTCAATTTCCATCATCTACTTATTTTGAAACTGGTGCTTATACTATTAAGTTGATTGTTTCAAACGCCACACAAACTGATTCCATTACAAAGACTAGCTATATAAATGTTTATGGTTTGCCGGATGTAGAGTTTGATGCTTCACCTTTGAGTGGTTGCTATCCCCTCAATGTTAGTTTTGTAGACAAAAGCATTACAGGTTCCGGTAACATCAATTCCTGGTTATGGGATTTTGGTGATGGTAGCACAGCGACAGTGCCTAAGCCTTTTCATACATATAATTCTCCGGGTTCTTTTGGTGTAAGCCTGATGGCATCAAATAATTTTGGTTGTACAAAGACGATCACCAAAAACAATTTAATTAATATTGCGCAAGGAGTAGTTGCCGCATTCACAGTTTCCTCTGCTGATATTTGCCAGGCGCCTGCTGTGTATTCATTTACCAATCAGAGCTCCGGCACCGGCAGTTTGACCTACTATTGGCAGTTTGGAGATGGAGGCACAGCCAACACAGCTTCTCCAAAACATAGTTATAATAATCCTGGTACTTATACCGTTTTGCTGACTTCCACTTCCATTTCTGGTTGTTCTGATACAGCTTCTATGACAATTGATTTTAGTTTCCCAAAATCCGGATTTTCTATCCCGCCGACATTTTGCGCCAACCAGCCACAATCTATTTTGAATAACACCTCACCCCTACCTGTTTCTGTAACATGGAATTTTGGAGATGGCACGAATTCTACGGATTTTAGTCCAATCAAAACATATACGAAAGCAGGTACTTACCAGATCAAATTGGTAAATGAATTCTCTGCTACATGTAAAGATTCCACCATGAAAGTTGTGGAAGTTTTAGACGGACCGGCGGCATCTTTTACTGTTACAGATACGGCCAGCTGTTCTGTTCCTTATACAGTTAATTTTAAAAATACTACTAAAGGGAATGCCATAAATTTCATTTGGAATTTCGGGGATGGCGCAACTTCTACAGAGGATAATCCTGTACATACTTATACAAAATTTGGAGATTATACAGTAACACTTACAGCCACCAATTCGAATGGTTGCCAGACTGTATTTAAAATAGTTGATTGTATAAAATTACACGAGTTATCTATCAGTGGTTTTGATAATTTGCCCGTGACTGGTTGCACACCTTATACTATTCATCCTAAGCCAATTACAGGGATTGATTTAACAAATGCTACATATAAATGGAATTTTGGGGATGGCACTACTTCCACTTCGCCGAATCCAAGTCATACATATTCACTGGATGGAGATTATACAGTTACATTAACCCTTACAACATCTAGCGGATGCAGTACTACATTTAGTTTGATGCATGCAGTTATTGTTGGACATAAACCAACAGCAAGTTTCACTGCAGACCCATTGGATGTGTGTGCAAAAACCCCTATCACATTTACATCCACCAGTACCAATGGTCCGATTACACATCTTGAATGGCAATTTGGAGATGGTGGCATCTCTTATGCAAATCCTGTAGCTACGCATAAATACACTGATACCGGCTACTTCACTGTTACTTTGATCGCTTTTAATAATGGTTGTTCAGATACGCTGGTTATAGTTGATATGGTACATATAAAAGCGCCCGTAGCCAAATACGCTTTTGAAAATAATTGTATCAGCAGGCAGTCTGTAAGTTTTACAGATAAATCTATTGATGATAAAACATGGAAGTGGGATTTTGGTGATGGTAGTTTTAGCAACACGCAAAACCCGGTACATGTATATAATAATACGGGGGCTTTTAATGTAGTACTTTCTGTCTCCAATAATACATGTGTGGATACAGCAAGTAAAACCATCCAGGTAGTAAATGAAAAACCTAAATTATCCATTATACCATTTGTGAATTGCCGCAACGTTGATCTTTCCTTTGAAGTGAAAAATGTAAATCCGAATAATATTTTAAATACTACCTGGAATTTCGGAGATGGAAATAGCCAGGTGGCTAATGGCACAACCACCACACATAGCTATGCGAAGGCAGGTTCATACCAGATAACTGTTGTGGTTCGTGATGTTCTTGGATGTACAGATACGCTCACTGAAACAACAACTGTAAGTATATTTGGACCTACTGCAAAGTTTACGGCGCCAAAAACAACCGGTTGCATCAATGAAGTATTTAATTTTACAGATGCTTCCACTACAGATGGAACACATCCAATTAAAACCTGGACCTGGGATTATGGAGATTATACAGTTAAAACATATAACTCTGCTCCTTTCCAGCACGCCTATCTTGCTGCCGGGTATTATGATGTAAAATTAACCATTGCTGATGATTATGGTTGTATTGATAGCATTCGCAAAAAAGCATTTATAAATATAACAAAACCTACATCATCATTTATTATTTCTGATTCAGTAGTCTGCCCGGGTAAGGAAATAAATTTCACCAGCACTTCTGATGGAATTCAATTAAATTATAAATGGGATTTTAAAGATGGCTCCGGTGCTTCCACAGCAAATCCAGCTCATACTTATATGTTGCAGGGAAAATATTTTCCACAACTTTTAGTGACTGATGCGAATAATTGCCGGGATTCAAACACAACGCTTATTCCCATTGTAGTCTCTATTCCTTTACCAAAATTTACGATGAGCGATTCTTTTTCTTCTTGTCCCCCCTTGAATGTTACATTTACAAACAGATCTCAAAATTATTCCACTTACTCCTGGGATTTTGGTGATGGAAATACTTCTACCATTTTATCACCAACCCATTTATATAATAACGCCGGTATTTTTCCGGTAACATTGAGAGTGACCGGGAATGGTGGTTGTGCAGATTCAATCATCCGGAATGTGGAAATAAAAGGTCCTTCCGGAAATATTGCATATGATCCCATTAATGTTTGTTACCCGGGAGGAATCACCTTTATTTCAAAAGCTCAAAACACGGTTCAATATCTTTGGGATTTTAGTGATGGAACCACCATTACAACAAGTACTGGAAATATAACACACACTTATGTGCCAGGTTCTTATTTACCCAAAATAATTCTGAGTGATGCATTTGGTTGCCAGGTTCCAATTAAAGGACTTGATACTATTCATGTATATGATATTACTGCCGTTCCAACAGTATTGAATAAACAATATTGTGATTCAGGCACGCTTGTGTTTACAGATTCATCATATTCCAATGATTCCATTAAAAATTATCACTGGATCTTCCCTGATAACAGCACTGCAGATGGCAAACAAATTTCCCATTTATTTACTACAGGCGGTACTTACCAGGTCACTTTAATAGTAACTACCAAAAATGGGTGTATGGATACGGCTGAATTAGTTACACCAATAGAAATCTCTTCTACTCCAAAGATCAGCATACTGGGTGACAGCACGGGTTGCACGCCAATCACACTTACATTCAATGGAAAAATAAAATCTTCAGATTCGAGCGTTCTCAACTGGAACTGGAACTTTGGGAACGGGGCCGTTTCTAACCTTCAAAACCCGCTGCCGGTCACTTATTTATTACCCAACCAATATACAATTACTGCTATTGCTTTCAATAGTGTTGGCTGTGCTGATACTGTGCACAAACAGATCAATTTATTAGCGCCACCCAATGTAAACGCTGGCCTGGATACAGCTATTTGTAAATATGGCACATACATGCTACAACCTAGTGGCGCGGTTAATTATGTTTGGGATAATAACCCGAATATTAGTTGTACTACATGTACCAATCCTATTGTAGCGCCAGATTCCACCACAACTTTCATTGTGCATGGCACGAATGCCTTTGGTTGCAGCGCTGCAGATTCGATCACAGTTCAGGTCATTCAACCTGTAACAATTACTACATCAGGCAGCGATTCACTTTGTATGGGTGGCACTATTCAATTACATGCAGAAGGCTCCGCAACATATAAATGGACGCCATCGACTTTCCTGGATAATCCATTAACTGCAAACCCTTTATTGCATGCAACAAAAGATACAATAATCAATTACCAGGTAACCGGCTCAGACAGGAAAAATTGTTTTGTAGATACAGGAATGGTTCACATTAAAGTTTACCCGATCCCGGTTATGCAAATTCTTAAAAATAATATTACGTTGCAGGCAGGACAAAGTGTGAAACTCGAAACGACTGCCACACCTGATATTACACAATGGAAATGGGAACCTGCTACAGGACTTGATAATCCTAATTCCGCGAATCCCATAGCCAGTCCGCTTCAAACAACGACGTATACATGTGTGGCTATTAATGGCGGTGGTTGTATAGCGCGCGATTTAGTAACGGTGCATATCCTTTGCGATAAGAATAACATTTTTATACCAAATACTTTTTCCCCTAATAACGATGGAATGAATGATGCATTTTATCCAAGAGGGACTGGTTTATTCAGCATCAAGTCCATGCGAATTTTTAATCGTTGGGGTGAAATTGTTTTCAGTAAAAATGATTTGAATCCAAATGTTGCCGGTGATGGTTGGGATGGTACCTATAAAGGTAAGCCGGCACCATCAGATGTATATGTTTATGTAATGGAAATAGTTTGTGCGGATAGTAAAGTAATTCCCGTGAAAGGAAATGTAACATTGATCAGGTAATCAACAGGGAAGCTTGAAATAGAAGTTTTTATTTTTTTATATAATTCAATATCCAAAATGAAAAATCTAAAAAGGTTTTTTATCATCAGCATCTGTTGTATGGCAGAAATTGCGCAAGGCCAGGATGTGCATTTTTCACAGTTCTTTGATGCCCCATTACTACGTAATCCTTCCCTGGCAGGAATCTTTAATGGTGATGTACGTGCACAAGGCGTTTATCGCAGCCAATGGGGAAGCGTGACCACGCCTTACCAAACAGGTTCTTTTAATGTGGAGGTAAAAAAGCCAATTGGCAGAGCCAATGATTTCATTACACTTGGCATGGAGGTTTTATATGATCGTGCGGGTGACATTAATTTTACGACCACCAATATCCTTCCAGCAGTGAACTACCACAAATCATTGAATGGAGATAAAAGAAAATTTCTTTCCCTGGGATTTATGGGCGGACTTGTACAAAGAAAAATAGACCGTTCTAAAGTCACCACCAATAATCACTTTGATGGTTTTGGTTATAATCCTGCCCTTCCGGATGGAGAAACTTTTCCCACGTCAAATTATAAATACTGGGACGGAAGTTTTGGTATTTCCTATAATTCATCTTTGGGAGAAAGTGAGATCAGTAATTATTTTATTGGCCTGGCCTATCATCATTTCAACAGGCCGATGAATTCATTTTATACAAATCCACCGGTTGAATTAAATCCAAAGCTGGTTGCTTCCGGCGGTGTAAAATTATTTGTAAATGAATTTTCCTACGTAAGTTTTCAGGCCGATATTTCTATGCAGGGAGATAACAAAGAATTTATTGGTGGCGGTATGTATTCCAGAAAAATCGGGGAAGATATGGACAACCCATTATACACGCTGCACTTCGGTGCGTATGTGCGTTGGAAAGACGCAATCATTCCTGTACTTAAACTGGATTACAATCCTTTTTCCATTTCATTCAGTTATGATGTAAATACATCTGCCTTAAAAACAGCAAGCCAGTACAGGGGCGGGTTTGAACTTTCTATTGCGTATATCGGGTTTGATAAAATTGGATATTCAACAAAGGACGCAGTACTTTGTCCCAAATTTTAAATCATAAAAAATTAGTATGGTAAAATTTTACTTTTATAAATCTTAACTTCGCAGCAATAAATAAAAAAATATGTCTTTAAAAGTTGGAGATTTAGCACCGGAATTCACATTAGCCGATACAGAAAAAAACAAAGTTTCCCTTTCAGATCAAAAAGGAAATAAAGTATTATTACTTTTTTTTCCCATGGCTTTTACAGGTGTTTGTACGACTGAATTATGCAGTGTTCGGGACAATATTGGACAATATGAACAAGTGAATGCAAAAGTATTTGGCATATCAGTGGATTCACCTTTTACATTGGCAAAATTTAAAGAAGATCAGCAACTAAATTTTCCATTGCTCAGTGATTTTAATAAAGAGGTTTCTGAAGAATATGGTTGCATCTATGATGCTTTTATTGGCTGGATGAAAGGCGTTTCTAAAAGAGCTGCATTTTTGATAGATGAAAAAGGAGTTATACAATATGCAGAAGTTTTGGAAAGCGCCGGAGATTTGCCAAATTTTAAGGCAATAAAAGATGTTTTGGAAAAAAAGTCCTGAACTTTTAATAAAACCTTAAAGATATTTTTTGGCACAATAAATAATATTACTTATTTTTACGATGTAATTTAAGCAATGAAACAATCTTTACTTAATACTTCTGCTAATTTTAAAAGAATTCTCCTGGCGGTTTTGCTTATAGCAAGCGGTTGGATTTTTGCAAATACAGGAAATGCATTTGTTCCCACAGATGTGCAGGTTAAAATTGTCAAATTTTATCCAAACCCAGCTACTTCATATATCAATTTTGAATTTCCTGCCAGTATTGACAGGACATATACTATTTCCATTTATAGTTTTTCAGGAAAAAAAATGAAAGATATTGCGGTAACTTCTTCTAAACTTTCTATCATTCTATCAGATGATTTTTATCGTGGAATATATATTTTCCAATTACATGACAAGACCGGCAGACTCATAGAAGCCGGAAAATTCCAGGTAGCCCGATAAAATTTCCACTTTTTTTTAATTTTAAATAATACCGTTTTTAATTCACGATCAATACCGGTATGGACAATTTATGTCTTACCTGGTTCACTGTTTCACCATATAAAAAGTCTTTGATTC
>JBDTAN010000017.1:0-6240 GCA_039924585.1 Chitinophagaceae bacterium
TTCAAATAAGCTGCCAAAAATGAAGCCATGAAAGAATTACAAAAATTTTTATGCATGAAAATAAAAGTTTTGGTATTAGATAAAGATTTAATTTTTTGGCACAATTCTTTTAATAAAAATGAAAAAAAGTTATGATAAAAAGAAATCCTCAAATACTTGCAGTTTTATTGGCTTTGCCGATGCTCACTAGTTGTGATGCCATTGCAGGAATATTTAAAGCCGGTATGTGGACAGGATTTATAATTGTGGCAATTGTTATTGCAATTATAATCTGGATCATTGCAAAAGTCACCAAAAAATAAACTGGTTATTATTTTAACTGTGCATCTTCGTAAACTTTAATCTTATTATACAAAGTCTTGCGATCTATTTTTAATATTTCTGCAGCTTTTGTCTTATTATTATTTACTTGCTTCAGCACTTTCATGATGGTTTCATATTCAGCCCTGCTGGCAGCATCTTTCAAACCTGTTTCGTCAAATAAACCAGCTTGTGGTGTATAATCACCATTAATGCCCGGAGAAATTATGGGCGTATTCGTTATTTCCCATGGCAAACTTTTGCTGGATATAGTTGTTGTTTCCGTTAATAAAACTGCCCGACGGACCACATTCCTGAATTCACGCAAGTTGCCGGGCCAGGAATAATTCTCAAAAGCATGCATTACATCCTCATCAAATCCTTCGACATTTTTACCTAATTCCTGGTTGGTTTTTTCCAGGAAAAATTTTGCAAATAAAGGGATATCAGTTTTTCGATTTCTAAGAGGTGGTAGATTTATGGAAAATTCATTAAAACGGTGATACAGATCTTCCCTGAATTTTCCTTTTTTATATGCGTCCTGTAAGTTTTCATTGGATGCAACGATAATGCGTACATCAGTGGACATTTCTTTATTTCCTCCGACCCGTTTAAATATTTTTTCCTGAATTACCCGCAGCAGAGATGCTTGCACATCGTAAGATAGATTAGCCACTTCATCTAAAAACAAAGTACCTCCATTCGCGATTTCAAAATGACCTTCCTTATCTGCTAAAGCGCCTGTAAACGCGCCTTTTACGTGTCCGAATAATTCGCTGCCCGCCAATTCCCTGGAAAGTGTGCCACAATCCATGGCAATAAAAGGCATATCTTTTCTTTTGCTTAAAGCATGAATTGTTTTGGCCATTACTTCCTTTCCTGTTCCACTTTCCCCATATAAAATGATGCTGTAATCAGTGGGCGCTACAATTTGAATTTGTTTATACAATTCGCGTGTTTCACCACTTTTACCTACTAAAAATTCATTATCTCCAGTGGGTATTTCTACACCAGGTTCTTTTTCAGATGGTTGTTTTTGAACTTTAGCTTCTGGTGCTGATTGTAAAGCAGATTTTATTACACTCAATACTTCATCGGGTATCAAAGGCTTTGTAATATAATCAAATGCACCCAATTTTATAACATCAACGGCTGTTTTTATATCAGAATATCCTGTAATGATTAATACTTTGATACTGGGATCAATTTTTTTGATTTGTATAAGCACATCCTTTCCTTCCCTGTCCCCAAGCCGGTAATCACAAATTACAAGATCAACGCGTGCTTCTTTTATTTTTTCTATGCCTTTACTGCCGGAAAAAGCAATATCCACATTGTAACCATTCTTTCCCAGGTATTTTGATAGTAAAGTGCATAAATCCGGATCATCGTCAATAATCAGGATTTTTCTTTGTACTTCTGGCATAATTGAAATTTGCATCGCGAAATTAATTAAATTAACTAACTAAAAATAATTAGAAAACAGGAGTTTTTTTAAGAAATAAAAAAAATTGAAAAAATGAGCTGATTTTGCCATTAAAAACGTATATAAATTATACAATATTCTTTTTTTAAAAATTCTTCGATGCCCCATGGCAGAATAATTGTAGTAAATTTAAATTGATGTCTTAATGTATTTTATGAAAGATAACGATGTTACAAAAGTACTTATAGTGGATGATGAAAAAGATGCTTGTTATTTATTGGAAAATATTTTAAAAGGAAAAAATATAAAATCCACTTCCGCGCACTCCCTTTCAGAAGCCACAAAAGTGCTCACTCATTTAAAACCCGCTATAGTCTTCCTTGATAATCACCTCGAAGATGGACTAGGTATAGATTTTATTCCTGAAGTAAAAAGTTTTTCGCCAGGAACTAAAGTTGTTATCATAACAGCTCAGGACAGTTCTGCCTGGAGAAAAGAAGCGATTAATAAAGGCGCAGATTCTTTTATTGGTAAACCTTTTACCAAGAATAAAATTATTGAAACAATTAATGAGTTTTTGTAAAAGATTATAAGCGCTTTTAGATGGCATGCATATGTTGTTGAAATTTAGGCCCAACCTGTAGAAATTATTACTCGGCTATTTTGATCATTATATAATTCATCTCGTGTAATGGATAGTATTTAGTTGAAATCAAAAATGGCAGCATTTTTATACATCTATCCTATATAACAAATTTCTTAAACTATTTAAATTTAAATTTATGGAACCCTGGAAATTAAAATTAAAAGGATCATGGAATGAATTAAAAGGAAAAATGAAGCAATCTTATGCAGATCTTACTGATGATGACATGAAACACGAAGAAGGAAAAGATGATGAATTACTTGGTCGCCTGCAGAAGAAAACCGGAAAAACGAAAGACCAGGTTAAAGCCTGGATTGATAGTTTATAAAACTACCCCTTTTACATAGCCCGGAATGTATATTACATACGGGCTTTTTTATATCAGGTAATCAATACAGAACTTTCCCCAAAATATGCCAACAGCGCTTATCTTTGCAAGATGAATGAGTTGCCAAATATTCGTCACTTACCCTATCATGAAATTGAACATTGGGTACTGGAAAGTGGAGAAAAAAAATTCCGTGCGAAACAATTGTATGAATGGATCTGGAAAAAACATGCAAGTGGCTTTGACGCTATGTCTAATATCAGTAAAGAATTAAGGCAAAAGTTACATGAAACTTTTTCTTATCCTGCATTGACTATTCAGCAAAAACAGACCTCTGAAGATGGTACCATAAAATACAAATTTGAAACCGCAGATCACCATTTTGTAGAAGGCGTTATTATTCCTACAGAAGAAAGGACGACAGCGTGCATTTCCTCTCAAATTGGGTGTAGCCTGAATTGTAAATTTTGCGCAACAGGTTATATGGAAAAGCAGCGCAGTTTATTGTTTGATGAAATTGTGGACCAGGTCACTTTGATGAATTCAGAAAGTGAAAAGTATTTTGAGAAAAAATTATCCAATATTGTTTTCATGGGGATGGGCGAACCTTTACTCAATTATAAAAATGTTTTAAGGGCAATAGAACGAATCACTTCCGAAGAAGGCCTTTTTATGAGCCCTCGGAGAATAACTGTTTCCACGGCTGGAATTGCGAAGCAAATTAAAAAGCTCGGCGATGACCAGGTGCGTTTTAAACTCGCGCTTTCCCTGCATGCAGCCAATGATAAAAAAAGGAGTGCCATCATGCCGATCAATGAATCGAATAACATTAAAACACTCGTGGATGCACTGAATTATTTTTACCAGAAAACAGGTAATGAAATCACCTTTGAATATATTCTCTTTCAAAACTTTAATGATTCACTCAAAGATGCGGAGGAGCTTGTAAAAATTTATCGCCAGGTGCCGGCAGACTTAGTAAATATTATTGAGTATAATCCGATAGATCAGATGAAATTTTCAAAACCAAAAGAAGAAACAGTGAATGAGTTTATGCAATACCTGGATAGTCACCGCGTAAATGCAAGGCTTCGCCGCAGTCGTGGAAAAGATATTGATGCTGCCTGCGGACAACTCGCAAATAAAAAAGTAGCAGCTATTTAATTTCTAATTCCTGTTGAAAAACAGCAAACTATTTTATGAGTAAAAAAGCATTTGAAAAATTCATTGCACAACCTGTAAGCGGCGCTAAAAAAAAGGAAGCATTCCGCCAGGAAAAGAAAAAAGGTAAAGCTCTCGCAAAAGAAGAAGGTGAAGCATTGCGTAAAGAAAAACTGGCAAAAGGACAGCGCTTTAAAAGAAATGATCCATTTGCTCCACGTGGTACAAAATATGACAAGCCCGCTGAACCTTTACCTAAAAAAATAATTCCTGAAAAAACAACAACCACGCAAACCTCTTCCCCTGAATTAATGCCGCTGAATAAATTTCTCGCGCACGCCGGTATTTGCGGCAGGCGCGAAGCTGCAGCACTTATTAAAGAAGGTAGCGTATCCGTAAATGGAGACATTAAAGATGAGCCGGGATTTAAAGTTTCCGAAAAAGATACTATCCATTTTAAAGGCAAACGGATTTATGTGCTAAAAAATAATGTATATGTTTTACTGAACAAACCAAAAGATACGATCACGACAAGTAAAGATCCTCAAAACCGGAAAACAGTTTTTGATATTATCGGCCGCGCAAGTGCGGAAAGGCTTTTCCCTGTTGGCAGGCTGGATAGAAATACAACCGGTGTTTTATTGATGACCAACGATGGTGAACTTGCCCAAAAATTAACGCATCCTTCTTTTGAAATCAAAAAAGTGTATGAAGTTAAATTGGATAAACCTTTGACAAAAAAAGATTTTGAAAATATTTTATCTGGCTTAGAACTCGAAGATGGTTCGGTAAAAGCAGATGCAATTGGTTATACCGATACAAAAGACAAATCAATTGTAGGCATTGAAATTCATAGTGGCCGTAACCGCATTGTCCGCAGGATCTTTGAAAAACTGGGATACGATGTCAAAAATCTTGACCGGGTAATGTTTGCAAACCTCACGAAAAAAAATGTGGACCGCGGCAAGTGGCGTTATCTGAATGAAAAGGAAGTACGCCTTTTAAAATTTATGAACCAATCTTTTGTCCGGGAAAAAAAGTAATTTGAAATTATCAATTTTTTCTTCCACTTCGTATTTCAAATCTATTAATTAATTTCTACACATGCACCTTTCCGCAGATGATATACTTTTTGAAAATGAAGATTTCATCGTCATTAATAAACCCAGTGGTATGCATAGTATTCCGGACAGGATGCAAACACAGGTTTCCTTAAAAGATATATTGCGGGAAAAATATGGAGAAATTTTTACGGTGCATCGTATTGATAAAGAAACAAGCGGCGTGATCATTTTTGCAAAAAATGCAGCAACGCATGCTGCGCTATCTGCTTTATTTGAGAAAAGAAATATTGAAAAATATTATCTCGGTCTTGTACATGGACAAGTGGAGGAAATGCAGGGCAGCATTGACTTTCACATTGCAGAACATCCCATAAAAAAAGGTATGATGCACGTGCATACAAAAGGAAAAGTTGCATTGACAGACTATACAGTTATTGAAAAATTCAGGTTATTTACCTGGGTATCTTTTATTATTCATACTGGCCGCACGCACCAGGTGCGTGTACATATATCTGAATTGGGCCACCCAATCGTGTGTGATAAATTATATGGCACAGATACTCCTTTACTTATTTCTGCTTTGAAAAAGAATTATCACCTGGCTAAAAATGAAGATGCGGAAAGGCCAATTCTTTCGAGACTTGCATTACATGCAGCCCAAATCAAATTTGAATTGAACGGACAGTCATTTGATTTTGAAGCACCCTTACCAAAAGATCTGAAAGCTTCATTGCAACAAATAAGGAAATGGAATAAATAAAAGTTGTTTATTTCTTTACTGCGCGTGCTTTTTGAACTGCACCAATACCAAATTTATTTTTTACAGAATCTATTGCGCCATACAATTTTGATTTCTTTTCACCATCATCAAACAAATTTGCATTGCGTATGTTTGGTTTGAGATTGCTTATTCGAACTCCGAGTAAACGCACTTCATTTCTTTTTCTATAATGCCTGTGAAAAAGCTGGATGGCAACAGGAATCACTTCGTCATCACGGCAGGTAAAATCAATGGCAGCCTGCATCGTACTGGTTTCAAAATTGGCATAACGTATTTTTACTGCAACACATCCTGCCATGAAATTTTTTTTGCGCAACTGGAAACATATTTTTTCAGTCATTCTTACAAGCTGGCTTAATAAGAATGTTTCATCACATGTATTTTCATGAAATGTATTTTCCGTGGAAATAGATTTTGCTTCATGCCAGGCATGTACTTCACCATGATGCAGACCCTGTGCTTTTTGCCAAAGATCCATTCCCTGTTTACCCAAGTTATTTTCAATTTCATCCGATGTTTTTTGCTGCATGTCAC
>JBDTAN010000018.1:0-4462 GCA_039924585.1 Chitinophagaceae bacterium
TATCAGCAATGATGCTTCTCTGACGGGCGCACCTATAATGTTGTTGCATTTGCTGAAATTTATCAGGGAAAATAATCTTTGGGAAATTCATATTCTTTTAAATCGCGGAGGCCCTTTGGAAGAGCGTTTTAAAAGTATGGGAGAGACCATTATACTAAAGCCGGATGGTTATACGAAAGAAAAAAATAAGTTGAAAAAAACCGTCATGAAAATGCGGATGACATTAAAAAAGTCACGGCTTACACTTTCATCATCCGCGTACGATTTTGTTTTTAATAATACAATTGCCAATGGCAGCCTGGTCCGCATATTTCATAAAAAAAATATTCCTGTTATAACATTTGTACACGAATTGGAAAATGTGATTTCCTTTTTTTCAAAAAATGGAGAAGCCCAAAAAACATTTTTATATTCCAGCTTGTTTATTGCACCCTCAAAAATAGTACGGGAGAATCTTTTGCAAAATCATCAAATCCCAACGGAAAAAATTTGCACATTGAATTATTATTTTCCCGGTTATGATGTTGAAATGGCGGAGCAGGACAAAAAAAACTTAACCGCATTATTTTTAAAAAAATACAAAATACCGGAAAATAAATTTTTGGTATTTGCTATGGGCACGGCGGATGTACGCAAAGGATTTGATTACTTTGTGGAGATTTGTGCTATGGTTACTAAGCGTGAACCTTCCATTCATTTTGTGTGGCTTGGAAATTTTACTGACGCGCTTTTTGAAAGTGATATGAAAAACTTAATAGCCGATAGAAAACTGGAACAAAAAATAAATATTACCGGGAAAGTACCTTTTGATAAAAATAATTTGATGCCCGCTAATATATTTGTATTGACTTCCCGCGAAGATCCTTATCCACTGGTCGTTTTGGATGCAGCATTTTTGCAAGTTCCTGCGATTTCCTTTGATGGAGCAGGAGGTGCGCCGGAATTTATTGAAGATGATGCGGGTTGGTTAATTGACGATTTTTCTTTGCCTAAATTTGCCGAAAAAATAATTCCACGGAAATAGAAATTGCTGGAAAAAAAGCTTTACAAAAAGCAAAGTCATTGCATGGAAATAAATCGCTTACCTTGAATCAACTAAAAGTCATAGAAAAGAAAATAAAAAATTTATGAAAGGAAAAATTTTGAATCTACTTGCCGGGAAAAAAAATAAAGCCTTGCCTTACCCGCAAGACATCCTCCTGGAAAAGGATTTTTTAGTGTTATATGAAAAATGCAAGCCATTTACGATGACATCCATTGAAAGAATGTATGCCTTGTATACTTCTGTGAATTATATTTTGCAAAATGATATTCCAGGTGATTTTGTAGAATGTGGTGTTTGGAAGGGTGGGAGTTCAATGATGATAGCGCTTACGCTTTTGCAAAAGCAAATAAATAATCGAAAAATATTTCTGTATGATACATTCGAAGGCATGAGCACACCATCAGAACAGGATGTTTCTTATGCCGGGGAATCAGCGGCAGCAATGCTTTCCAGCCAGGAGAAAGAAACGAAAGATTCAATCTGGTGCTTTTCGCCGATTGATGAAGTAAAAAATAATTTAAACGCAACTGGCTATCCAGAAAATTTATTGCAGTATGTAAAAGGAAAAGTGGAAGACACTTTGCCTCACACACAACCGGGTGATATTGCGTTGCTTCGCTTAGACACCGATTGGTATGAATCTACAAAAACTGAAATGAATATTTTATATCCGTTGCTTCTTGACAAAGGTATTTTGATCATTGATGATTTCGGACATTGGGAAGGCGCAAAAAAAGCCGTTACTGAATATTTTGATGCACAATCCTATAAACCATTTTTGCAAAGAATTGATAATACAGGAATAATTATGGTTAAACGCATTTCATGATGAATGCGAAACCTGCTATATCTATTTGCATTCCTGCATATAAACGTGTGGATTCCTTAAAACGGTTATTGGATAGTATAACAATTCAAACGTATAAAGATTTTGAAGTGATCATTACGGATGACAGTCCGGATGATTCCGTGCAAAAACTGGCTGATACATTTAAAGAAAAAATCCATTTAGAATATTCTAAAAATAATACTACACTCGGAACGCCTGCTAACTGGAACGCCTGTATTGATAAGGCTTCCGGAGAATGGATTAAAATCATGCATGATGATGATTGGTTTGCAAATAAAAAAAGTCTCGCAGTCTTTGCAGGAAGAATAAATGATAATGGAAAATTTATTTTCTGTGATTACCAAAGTATTGATGAAGAAAATAAAGTTGTGAAAAAATCATTTATTTCAAATTCCTGGAAAACAAGAATTACGGACGAACCTTATACACTGTATGCAAAAAATATGATCGGTCCACCAAGTGCTACGCTGATACATAAAAGTATAATGGAAAGCTTCGATGAAAAATTAAAGTGGTTAGTGGATGTTGATTTTTATATAAGTGTTCTGTCAAAAGAAAAAAAAATTATACATATCAATGAACCATTAATAAGTATTGGTCTGAGTGAAACACAAGTGACAAATGCTTGTTTTCTAAATCCATTGATTGAACTACCGGAAGGGCTTCACATGCTGAAAAAAAATGGCATTAATAAACTGAGATATATTTGGGTGTATGATGCATGGTGGCGTTTATTTAGAAATATGCATATTCAAAATGAAGCAGAATTAGAACAATACGTGCCGCTCAAATGGCCGCCGGTATTAGTTTCTATGCTAAATGATCAAAATAAGTATGCACCTTCTCTTTTAAAGAATGGCTTTTTTTCTAAAGCTGCAATGTTTATTTCCTTTAAAAAAAATACACTGGAAATAAATTAAAGTTCTTTCAATAATAATTTTCTGTACGTTTCACAGAATTTTTCCCTGCTGAATTTTTCTATCGCAAATGACCGGCTATTTTCACCAAGTGATTTTAAAAATTTCCTGTCATGATGAAGCATTTTCAAATATTGAACACCTTGTTCCACTATTTTAGGTTCACTTGTTTCATAAATTAGAAGCCCATTTATTTCATGCAAAATATAATCAGGAATTGCATTCACAGCCGTAGAAACTACTGGTTTTCCATAAGCCATCATCGTCATGACAACCAATGGTAAACCTTCAAAGGCAGATGTGAGAATTAATACATCACTTGCCGAATAAATTTCAGCCATTTTATTTTCATCATGAATATTCCCCAAAAAATTACAAAAGGGGTATTCATTTGTATTGATAGAATTATCAACATCACCCACTATAGTAAAATGAATATTTTCTTTTTGTCCATTCAAAACTTGCGCCATTGCAGTAATTAGATGAACGCGCTTTTGAGGAGCACCACGTCCAATAAATACAACTTCCAATTGTTTATTTTCGATTTGATTTGTTACGGGAATATCAATTGCATTATCAACAAAACTCAACTTTTCAAAATATTTTTCAGCAAGCTTATTTTCCCTGTATAGGATTTCAACCGCTTCTTTCAGTTTTTTTGTACTAAAAATCCGTTGATTAATCCTGTCGATAAAACCAATGTTGTAGGGCAGCCAGGTAGGTAAATGGCTAAGTTCCATGCATGGAATATCTTTTCGGATATGCGGAATTACTTTGTAAAAGAATAAACTCTCACCGCCAAAAACAACCGGATTCTCTGACTGGTTGATCCAGGATGCAATCACTCCGCGATAAAAGAAATTTATGAAGTGAAATATTTTTTTATCAATTAAACGATGGAGGTCTAAAACCTGAACACCAGCCAATTTATACAAATGCAAAAATTTATTGTTCGCTGCTTTTTTGGAAAAAATAATAAGCGGTTTCGCATCTTGTACACAACCTGTGATGTCCGCATTCACGCGTGGCGCGCCACCGATATCCGCGTTCGGAAAAAAAAGAAAAAGATTTGTTTTGTTTTTTAGTGGCGAAATTTTTCCATAGATTTTGCCTGCAAGCATAAAAGGAAAAACGATTATCTGCTCAAGGGCAAATTTTATTTTTGCGCGCTTGTACGTCATGGTTTTACAAAATAATTTTGCAATACATTTTTAAGATATTCATCATTAAATTGTATGCCAGTTTGAGTGATATGATTTTTTATTTTACTTAAATTAATCAGCGGGCCGCCACCCTTTTGTATCATTGTATAATTTGCTTTTTTTCCTGTAAATATTTCCACTTCTGATACAATATATTTTACATCATACGTATTAGGATTTGCAATATTAATAACCTCGTTATTGAAAAGGTTGTCTTCAATAATACAGCTGCAAATTTTAAATAAATCTTCAATGCTGATAATATTGCGCTGTGCATTTTCCCATAGATCAAAATGTGAACCTTCGATAATATGGTTATAAAAATAATTTAAAACGGTATGCGGATTAATTGTTTTACCTGCAATATTTGAAACCCTGAATATGAGGTAATTGGTGTGTTCTGTTTCTATTATTGATTCCATCCGTAGTTTATGCATCACATAAGGCG
>JBDTAN010000019.1:0-2624 GCA_039924585.1 Chitinophagaceae bacterium
AGCCATTGATCAGTCCGATATATAAATCGCCCAGTGGTTTGAAAAATAAACGATGTGTGCCGAAAACCCCGTCCAGCGCTATTTCCAGTACTTCGATATTGATAATTACAAAGCCGGCATATACCACGAAATGCAGCACTGCGACCAACGGATTTTTAAACATTTTTTTCTGGCCGAATGCCAGTAATAAAACATTCTTCCATCTTTTTCCTTTCTCGTCATTGATGGTTTCATCACGGCCAGCCAGAATGTTTTGACGGATTTTTTTTGCATTCATAGTAAAAAAAACAACCGAGACCAACGCGAGTAAAATGAATAAAGCCTGTGGTAAATATTGCATGAAAAATTTATTTCATTTTCAGGTAATTGTGAAATTGATGCTAAGGTAAAACTTTGTTGTAATGTTTAAACATGTATAAGCAGATTGTTTTATTTTTGAGCGCATAAACCCGGCCATTCATGCAAGAAAAAAAATTAGTGCTTACGAAAGAGGTTGCCGCTCAAAAAATATCCAGGCTCGCGCTGGAAGTGGCTGAACATTTGGCCGGAGAAAAAAGCCCGCTGATCATCATTGGTATCCGGGAAATTGGTTTTGACCTGGCCAAAAAAATTGCTGCTTTGATTGCCGACTATATTAAAACGAATATCGAAGTGGTTTCTGCAACAATTAATAAAACAAAACCGGATGACATCAAATTTGATAAGGAAATTGATTTAAATAATAAAAATATTTTACTCATTGATGATGTTTGTAACAGTGGTAAAACATTATTGTATGCAGTGAAACCGCTCCTTGACTTTTACCCAAAGCGAATACTGGTATTGGTTTTGGTTGAGCGAATGCACAAACTCTTTCCCATACAACCAGATTTTGTGGGACTTTCCCTTGCAACCACAGACGATGACTTCATTAAAGTAAAACTGGATAAAGGGAAATTTTCGGCAGTCGTGGAGAGTGACTGATTTTATAAAATAGCAATGAACTTTTTACAATTTTTATTAAAAATAATAAGGCATGGATAATACAACAACAGCGCGAATAAATGAATGGTTAAGCGGAAATTATGACCAGCCCACAAAAGATTCCATCCATAAAATGCAACAGGAAAATCCTGTTGAACTGGAAGATTCATTTTATAAAGAATTGGAATTTGGTACAGGTGGCGTGCGTGGAATTATGGGAGTGGGTACAAATCGTATGAATCAATATACAGTCGGAAAAGCCACCCAGGGTTTTGCAAATTATCTCAAAAAAAAGTTGGGCGATGATGCGTTGATTTCTGTCGTGATTGCCTATGATAGCAGAAATCAAAGTCCATTTTTTGCTGATATCACTGCACATGTTTTTGCAGCTAATAACATATATGTGTACTTATTTGAATCCCTACGGCCAACGCCAGAATTGAGTTATGCAATTCGTTATCTGAAGGCCAGCGGTGGCGTTGTATGCACCGCATCACACAATCCCAAAGAGTATAATGGATATAAAGCGTACTGGTCTGATGGTGCGCAACTGGTGCCACCGCACGATGCCGGCGTAATGGAAGAAGTGGGAAAAATTAATAGTGTAGATGAGATTAAATGGTCAGGCAATGATGAACTCATCAGTAAGATTGGGAAAGAGGTAGATACTGCTTATATTCAAATGGCAAAAGGGCTAAGCGTTCATCCTGCACAAATTGCATTGCAACACGATTTAAAAATTGTATATACACCAATACATGGCACGGGCATTCAATTAGTCCCACAAGTTTTAAAAGCGTATGGTTTCACTAATTTTTCTGTTGTAAAAGCGCAGGAAAAACCAGATGGAAATTTCCCAACTGTCATTTATCCAAATCCGGAAGAAAGTGAAGCCATGAAACTGGGCCTGCAACAAGCAGAAATAATGGATGCGGATATTTTGTGTGGTACAGACCCCGATGCAGACAGGGTAGGGATTGGCGTAAAAGATGACCAGGGTAAATGGATTTTAATGAATGGCAATCAAACAGCTGTTCTTGCTTTCAGTTACATGATTGAAGCACGGAAAAAAAGCGGTCGTTCTGAACCGAATGATATGGTGATTAAAACAATCGTTACTTCTGATATGATTGATAAAGTGGCAGAGAAAAATAATATCAAATGCTATAATGTACTGACTGGTTTTAAATGGATTGCTGCATTGATCAAAGAGAAAGAAGGTAAAGAAAATTACATTATTGGTGGTGAAGAAAGTTTTGGATTAATGGTTGGAGATGAAGTGCGGGATAAAGATGCAATATCTGCAGTGGCTATTTTATGTGAAATGACTGCCGTCGAAAAATCGAATAACAGTTCATTATTTTCAAAATTAATTGACTTATATCTTGAATATGGATTTTACCTGGATGACCTTATTGGTATCACAAAAAAAGGAATGCACGGACAGGAAGAAATTTCAGCGATGATGCGTGCTTACCGGGAAAATCCACCGTCAGAAATCAATGGTTCTATAGTAGTAGAAATACTGGATTACCAAACTCAAACGGGTAAAAATTTGCTTCATGGAAAAGAATGGAAATTAGATTTACCCAACAGTAATGTGCTCCAGTTTTTTCTGGAAGATGGAAGCAAAATATCTGCCCGGCCAAGTGGCACTGAAC
>JBDTAN010000020.1:0-2817 GCA_039924585.1 Chitinophagaceae bacterium
GGGTTTTTTAAAGTGAGTTCTACAAAATCATTTTGATGTACAACGATCATTGGCCCTGGTACAGTACCGTTATAGGTAAAAGCCCAAATAGAATCTCCGGGCGCTACTTCAATCTTTTTTTCTATAACAGTGAGCGTTACTTGTACCACTTTAGGATCTTCATTATCCACCTGGTCAAACTTTGGAAGCATTGGAGGCGCCACTAATTGCTGCGTTACCGTTTGTAAATCATCACCTGTTCCTTCAAACTTTGCATCTAACACTGAACTGGTATGGCTATTCTTGCAAGCACTAAATCCAATGATCAATAACAAGAAAAAAATCTTTCCATGCTTCGTGATCATTTGCAAATAATGCGGGAGTTGTAATTTTTTCATTTCTCAGATTTATATTTTAAAAATTGTAATGAGGAGAAATGCAAAATTATAGTATTCCCGTTTTAAAATAAAAATGAAACGTTAATGATGAATATTATAAAAGATCGAAAAAAATTTTCCTGCAATTTAAAAAATGTATATTAGCAGGATGGAAGATGAAATGGAATATATGCTGCGGAGTAATAAGCCGATACCCGGTTTTAAAGAGTTACAGGCACATTTTGCCGTTCAATACCGGCAGGTTTTTAATGATAAAATGGCCCATAAAACGATCGTCATTCTCCCGGGAATTTCACTTGATAAAGATATCTTATCGAAAGTAACCGGCGTATTGCATTATGAAGAGCGCATGCTTTGTATGCTCATGCTTTTACGATTTCCAAATACACATGTCGTGTATATGACGAGCATTCCCATTGATCCGGTGATTATAGATTATTATATACATATGCTGCCGGGAATAACTGGTTATCATGCGCGGAAACGCCTGACATTATTAAGTTGTTTTGATGCATCCCGAAAATCACTTACTGAAAAAATATTAGAAAGGCCGCGGCTTATTGAGCAGATCCGCAAATGCATACCGGATAAACGTTTTGCACATCTTTCCGCTTTTAATGTAACAAATTCCGAAAAGCAACTTGCCATGGAATTGGGCATTCCTTTATATGGTTGCGATCCTGATCTATTGCTCATTGGTACGAAAAGTAATTGCCGGAAAATTTTCAGAGAATGTGGTGTTCCATTGGCGGAAGGCATAGAAGATTTATATACTGAAGAAGATATTATCAATGCATTGTTTACTTTAAGAAAAAATAATCCTTCTATAGAAAAAGCAGTGATTAAAATTAATGATGGTTTTTCCGGCGAAGGAAATAGCCTGTTTTCTTTTAAAGATGCACCGGCAGAAAATGAGTTGCATCACTGGATAAAAGAACAGCTGCCACACACACTTAAAATTGTTGCAGCAAATGTGCGGTATCAAATGTATCTTGAAAAGTTTTATGCTCTGGGTGGGATAGTGGAAGCTTTTATTGATGGAGAAAATAAATGTTCACCTTCCGTTCAATGCAGGATAAATCCATTGGGTGTAATTGATATTATTTCTACACATGATCAGATATTGGGAGGAGAATGCGGGCAGGTTTTCCTCGGTGCAATTTTCCCGGCGAATACGGAATATGCGAAAGAGCTGGGTGAAATAGGTAAAAAAATATCCGAAAAATTAAAACAGGAAGGTGTACTCGGCCGATTTTCTATTGATTTTATCAGTGTGCAAAAAGAAGGCAAATGGATACATTATGCCATTGAAATTAATTTGCGTAAAGGCGGTACCACGCATCCTTATTTAATGTTGCAGTTTTTGACAAATGGACATTATGATGTAGAAAATGGCACCTACTTTACAGCGAATGGCCTACCGCGATATTATGTATGTTCCGATAATTTTCAAAACTCACTGTACCAGGGACTTACGCCGTATGATTTAATTGACATAGCTACCTGCAATGATCTTTTATACAATGGCACTTCGCAGGAAGGCGTAATGTTTCACATGATATCCGCATTATCGCAATATGGAAAAATGGGGTTAGTTTGTATAGGTTCTACGATGGAGCGCGCCAAAGAATTCTACAACAGGGCAGAAGATATTTTTAATGATAATAAGAATATGTAAAAAATTATCCATTATCTCCTGCGATCCTGCTTTCAATTCTTTTATCCGGAATAAACCAAATTCCTGCTACGATAAAGTATAAAGCCAGGCTAATCCATGAATTGAAAAAACTAAGGATGATAGCTACTATATAAATTGCAACAGACATTTTTCCTTTTTGGTCATTGCCAAAAGCAAGTGCCAGTAAAGAATCTTTTCCATGGATTTTTATTAATCGCATTGCAAGAATGCTGTAGGCAATGGCATTCATTAATAGTATAATCCCATAAAACATTACCGGAATTTGGCTAAAATGATTCTCGCCCATCCAGGCAGTAAAAAATGGAATGATTGATAAGGTAAAAAGTAATAACAAATTTGCTACTAAGATACTCCCATCAATATTTTTTACAGCCTGCATCATGTGGTGATGATTATTCCAATAAATCCCCACGTACATAAAGCTTAGGATGTAACTTATAAAAACTGGTATCATGGGTTGTAAAGCTGCAATAGTTGCTTCATGCGGCACTTTCATCTCGAGTACCATGATGGTGATAATGATCGCGATCACACCATCACTGAAAGCTTCCATTCTGCCCTTATTAAATTTAAGTTCGCTCATTCGTTAACTTTTTCAAACTTTTTTTATGATAAAAGTTTTGCAGTAATACATAAGAAATTACAACCGATACAATAGCTGTAATGATACCACCGCCTATATCTTCGGGGAAGTGCTGGGCCAGATATATTCTTGAATAGGAAACCAGTAAGGCATAAAAT
>JBDTAN010000021.1:0-4154 GCA_039924585.1 Chitinophagaceae bacterium
AATAAATTCTATGTTGGTGCATGCATCAATTTAGAGCGCAGAATTTATGAACACAATATCGGCCACTCGAAGTTCACTGCTACAGGCCTCCCTTAAATATTAAAATATTCAAAAGAATTTCCCACGCTTAAAGATGCTAAAGTTTTTGAAGCAAAAATTAAACGAATGAAATCCAGGAAATATATTGTGGATTTGATTGCTCAGGGGTAGAGCATCCCGATTTATCGGGAGGGTCCCGGGTTCTCTCTATGGACATAGAGACCAGCCGGATCACCTCATGGTACATCAGCGATTTTTCGTCTGTTGTACCATTTTTTATTTCGCTGAAAGTCGCTCATGCATTGAATATTAGACAAACGGCTTCATTCACCGGGTGGTTCGATAAACATTTTTTGTAAAAGTGAGTTTTTCAGGGAACATCGAATCATAATTTGCCGCTTCCTTTTTAAAAATTTCACAACATCTTTCCTACACATTTATTTGCAACATTTCTAACACAACCTGGGAATGGGAAATAATCTCCCTAATATTTTCATGAAGCATATAAATTATTCCACAAATTATATAACCCTTATTTTTTATTAAAGTGCTATTTCTCCTTTTATCATTTTTGGATTATCAATTGACAAATTCATTTAATGCTTTCTTAAGAGGACTTTCTATTGGAACTAAATAAAATTTACAATAAATCAAATTTTGATTTTCTAAATTGTCTTTCAAAATCTTAAAAAATCATTTTGGGCATCTTTTATGTTCAATCTTTTTCGAGATTTTTAGCGCATTTGCTAAAAAATTAAAAAATATGGATTAAAATGAATGCTGATTTGAATTTTCAAAAAGGTTATTATTCCGGTATTAGTGGTTTACAACTTCACATTCCCAAATACCTTTTTCCTCCGCCTTATGAAAATGTAAGCCGGCTAACATACTACTCCACATTTTTTAATAGTATAGAAATTAATAGTTCTTTTTATAAAATTCCAAAACCTGCTACCATAGCAAAATGGAGCGCTTCTGTAAACGACCATTTCAAATTCACATTTAAATTATGGAAAGAAATTACGCATTGTAAAGGATTTGATTTTAAAAAAGAAGATGTAGCAATTTTTATCAATTCAATTAATCATGTTCAAAACAAAAAAGGTTGTTTACTTATCCAGTTTCCTCCAGGCCTGGGAAAAGAATATAAAGGTCAAATCAATAAACTCTTAGGTTATATAAGAGAATTGGAGCCTGTTAAATGGAACATTGCAATAGAATTTAGAAATAAATCATGGTACAATGCTTCAACGTATGCTTTACTAAAAAAATTTAAAGCTACTTTAGTAATTCACGATATTCCAAAGTCTGCTACTCCATCATTGAACCAGGAAACTGATTTTTTATATTTCAGGTTCCATGGTCCTACCGGAAATTATAGGGACAGCTACGCAGAAGACTTTTTAAAAGAATATGCTTCTTATGTAAATGAGTTGCTAACAAATGGGAAAAGAGTTTTTGTGTATTTTAATAATACAATGGGTGATGCCCTGAACAATTTAAAAACACTAAATGGTTTTCTCAATAATAAAATATAAGTAATAAAAGTAATTCATATTGTATTTATTAAATAAAAGGAGAAAAGAAATTTTAAGGAACTGCCTGAATCCACAGGCGGAAACCTGATAGTGAAAAATTTCGCCCCGTTATTCGAAAGCAAGATGCATCACATCTGCACTTTAAAATTAAAAATCTAGCAAAGAGGGCGAAAAAAAAATTAAAAATCTTTTCAACGATTTCATTCAAGAATAATGTATTACAACACCCTCAAGATTCTCTAATTAGTTTTTTGTAATTAACTTCATATCTTCATTTACAATAACTTAATTTGTTATAAATTTATGACTGTAAAACAATACCCTTTTTATTTTAAAGCCACTGTAATTTTATTTGGAATTATTCTATTGGTGTATGTACTATTTAATTTGCAGGACATAATGATTCCGCTGGCATTTGCGATGATCTTTGCAATTTTATTAAATCCTTTATTTTGCTGGTTGCAAAAACATACAATACCCAAAATACCGTCAATTATTATTACGCTTTTGATAGCCATTATTGTATTTGGCGGCATTATGTATTTTCTATCAACACAAATCGCCAAATTTAGCGATACGCTGCCGTTACTAAAACAAAAATTCAGTGAGCTTACAACTCAGTTCGGACAATGGGCTCAGCTTCATTTTGGCATAACCATTCCAAAACAGGTTGAACTTGCAAATGAAACCTTAAACAACAGCAAAGCTTTAGTAGGTTCTACATTAAGCACTGCAATAGGCACAATAAGTATAATTCTCTTACTACCTGTTTACATATTCCTTTTATTGTTTTACAAAACACTTATCCTTAATTTTCTTTTTGAAGTTTTTGCTGAAGAAAATTCTAAACAGGTCCGTGATATTTTGAACGAGACAAAATCCGCCATTCAAAGTTATATGGTCGGGTTGCTGCTTGAAGCTTTTATAGTTGCCATATTAAATTCAAGCGCATTATTAATATTAGGCGTTAAGTATGCAATTTTACTTGGAGTTATTGGCGCATTTTTAAATATGATACCGTATATAGGAGGCGTTATAGCTATCGCTTTGCCTGTTCTTATAGCAACTGTTACTACAGATGGTTACCATACACAGGTAGGAATTTTAATTGCGTATATTATCATTCAGTTTATTGATAACAATATACTAGTTCCAAGAATTGTTTCTTCAAAAGTTCAAATTAATGCGCTTATCTCCATCATTACAGTTTTACTAGGAGCTGCACTTTGGGGTGTGCCGGGAATGTTTCTTTCCATTCCTTTAGTTGCCATTTTAAAAATTATTTTTGACAGAGTGCCTGATCTTAAGCCATGGGGCAAACTGTTAGGCGATACAGTACCTACACGACACAAAGGTGAAATATGGAATCTTAGAAGAAAGAAATAAAATATCAGTTCGAGTTCGTACAAGAAGATTTTTGCAAGAAAAAAGAGCTTGCAAAATAAAGTCAACACTTCATTTTGCAAGCTCTTATAAATTATCTAGTCAATAAGAATTATTGCATCAACACCTGGTAAGATTCCTTGTGTGTATCAAACGTAAACACAATCGTATAAACACCTGCCGGTAAACTGCCCATATGAAAATGGCCGTTGTTCAATCCGATGATTGCATTTGCATTATCTTCCTTGATCAATTTACCTGCAGTATTAAATAATTGAATATTCATTTCACCATTTTTATCAGCATTAAACTGGAACATAAGATGTCCTGGTGCAGTAATTGGGTTTGGACTCAATTGTGTGATCAATTTGCTTGTCGCGGTATTATTTGTAAATCTTACTATAGTAGATAATGATGACTTTCCATCTTTATCTACTATTTGTAATTCATAATAAATGTATTTATAAGGAGAGCCATTATTATTATCTGTTACCTGGTATGTTTGCGGAACTGAAGAATTTCCTGCAGCCTTTACCCGTGTAATTTCGCTGAAAGAAATTCCATTTACACTTTTATTTACAATAAAAATATCTGTATTTATTTCTGTTGAGGTAGTCCATGATATTAAAGCAGTGCCAGCTGGCTTGGAAGGCATTACATTAAAGGCGCTTAAAATAACGGGTAAGGTTCCCGTTGCATTAATAACACCTGCCATGCTGGGTGCATGTATTGTACACCAATAATTATAAGTGCCTGCAACTTTAATTATATAACTAAAACTTGTGCTGGAAGTATTCATAGGTGAATCCCAGGTTGCAGCACCCGCAGGAACACTGGTCGATGTGGTCGTATGAGTTCCATCCACCCAAACCCACTGAATCGTGTCGCCTACAATTACATTCAGGTTTGAAGGCGTGAATTGAAAATTTGCAACCTGAATTACCCATGTTTTTGCTTCAGCAATTACGGAAAAGGTTACCATTACCAGCGTCAAAAAAAAGTATTTTAACTTCATAATTTATAATTTTTTATTAATTAACTAAACTGCCCTTTTTGCCCGTTGGTTGCTTTTAAATAATAATTTTTGGAAAAAAATATTTTATTTGCATGTAAGCAACCATTTAGAATCAATTAGGGTTTATATAAAATTAAAAGCGCCATAACTATTGCTGGATACTTACAACATATTGAAAG
>JBDTAN010000022.1:0-2581 GCA_039924585.1 Chitinophagaceae bacterium
CAAATGTGAACCAGGGCAGCACATACAATGTAGTATATGCAACTGATATGAAAGTTGTTACTGAACCGGTTTCAGTAAATCAAATAAATTTTACACTTCTCGGTACGCATGATAACGGTGATCTTACATATGCGTACGTTTATTTTAATGCCACAGCGCCGGTTATTTCAGGAGCTACTTATTTAGGTAATACGGTAGCAACTTATTCAGGGCCTCATGATTATTCGGTAAATATTTCTAAAGCAATGGCAGTCGGGGACGAAGGTTATTTTATTATTGCTGTAAATATTGCCACGAATGGCACGGATAATCATACCATATACATGAATGGTGCTACCAATCCTATTACATTTGGATTTGGAACTTCCCCGAATGTTACAAACACGCAGACCAATAAATCACAAAAGCTCACCATACAAGCCGCAGATATTACTTTAACCTCAGCAACCATTGCCGCCGGCAACGTTGCCCAGGGCAGTACATACGATGTATTGTATGCAGCAAAAATGAAAGTACTAACCGAGCCTGTTTCAGTAAATCTAATAAATTTTACACTTTCTGGTAATCAGGATAATAATGACCTTACCTATGTGTACGTTTATTATAATGCTTCGGCACCTGTGATTACAGGCGCTACTTACTTAGGAAACTCAGTCGCAACGTATGCCGCACCGCATGCTTATTCAGTGAACATTTCAAAAGCAATGGCAGTTGCTGATGAAGGTTATTTTATAGTTGCAGTCAATATTAGCCCTACAGCAACTCTTGGAAAAACTATAAGAATAAACGGTGCCACAGATCCAGTTGTATTTGGTTTTACCACTACACCAAATGTTACAAATAGTCAAACTAACAGTGCCGGCATTCAAACAATCGTTTCCTCTTTTGCAAAAACAAATGATGTAAATAAAACAGCTATTGAAAACAGTTTTGCCGTGAATGATAATAAAGTGAACGATACTAAAATAAGCAAACTGTATCCGAATCCTGCGAATTCTTTCTTCAATTTTGAAATTACAGGAAAGGAACAATTAAATGTAAAAGCGCAATTAACTAACAGGTTAGGAAATGTAGTATTACTTAAAAACATTACAATAAATAATGGGAACAATGCATTTACCATGAATGTTGCTTCCTTAATAAATGGTATGTATTATCTTGTTCTTGTTTCAGATAAAGGGGAATTAATAGACAGGCAACAGGTAATTATTCAGCATTAATATTCAACTAAAAATCAAAAGCCTCTGCATCATTACGCAGAGGCTTTTTTATTTGCTTTCAGGATTTTTGGTAACTTAGTTCTTTCACATCAATTTACACCAACTTAAGAAAACAATAAGGATTATTCCGTTGTGAAAACATTTATAGGAGTGCCGCAGCAATGCGGTATTGCTATTTTATAGCTATTCTCTTCGAGGAATAAAAGTACAAATTTTGATTAACCAAAACACTCAACGTCAAACACACGCTCACATCCTTTTACCCATACTAAGGTTTCTCCAAATAATTCTCTTCCCTCACCATCTCATTTGCCTCTTCCAAATCAAATTCGTTCGGATCCCATATTTCACCTTCTGCCAGTCCTAACCACTCCATTGTTTCCCTGTATTCAGGATTTTTAGGATCTTTTGAGAGTTTTAAAAAACGCTGGAAACCAGGTATTCCGCCAATATCTTCCGGTGGACATTTTCCTTTGCCACCAATACATTGTGGTTTTAGAATTTTATCCGCAGTAATATTTTCAAGTACAACCTGGTGTTTCCAGTCATCTCCAAAATCATAGATATAAATCATTTTATCCCCGGCCTCTTTAAAGTAATTTTTTATTTTTATTTTTCCTGAATCCAATTCATTTTCTTCACTTTCTTCATGCTGCATTTGTATGCTGATCGCACTTTTCCATCCTTCTTCTGAAAACAGATATAAGTGATAATTATACCATCCGAAAGCATTTTGAATGGCGAGGTGAAATTGATGAAATGAAAAATTATCTGGAACTTTTAGTTCTCTCCATACGGGCGGTTTACTTATGCCCTGAAGTTGAATTTTGAATTGGTAAGCCATAATTGTAGTATATTTTTTAAATGATTATTATTCTAGTAAACTCTATCCTGTTATCACAATAGTTACTACTGAATTCCCAACCACCCCATCGCATTTCTCCCCAACATCTTTTCTTTGATGGTATCCGAAAAATCCATGCCTTCTATTAAAGCGCCGGGTGATAATTCGCCAAGAGGAAAAGGATAATCGGTACCGAGACAAATTTTATCTTCACCCATTATTTTTAGTAAAAATTGTAGGGCGTCCGGATCATGGACTAAACTGTCGAGCCAGAATTTTTGTACATATTCTAATGGATCATTGGCGTTGTCAATCGCAACCAGGTCGGGCCTTACAGCGTGTCCGTGACGAATACGACCGAGCGTACCAGGGAAGGAGCCGCCACCATGCGCGAAGGCAATTCGTAGTTTTGGAAATTTTTCAAACACACCACCAAATATCAATGAACAAATCGCGCGCGAAGTTTCTGCAGGCATGCCAACTAACCAGGGCAACCAATATTTTGTCATCTGCGATT
>JBDTAN010000023.1:0-3820 GCA_039924585.1 Chitinophagaceae bacterium
ATTTCTCAACGGATCCTATTGAAATTTTCTAGTATTTTTTATTCGAAGCCGCTACCAATCACTAATTGTGATCGGTCAACAATATTGTATAATCATTTAAAATATAACAGGAGGGTGCTTAGTTGAATTGTAAGGCTGGCAACCGGTAGGTTTGAGAATCGTACACGAACAACTCGTCTATCTCCACCGTCCAGTATTTATGCAAAGGTGTTTTTGCCAGGTAATTTTCCACTTCTTTTTTACTGGTGGCATTGATGATCATCCAGCAGCGTTGGGTTTCCATGCTTACTGAGTAATAATCTAAAGTGCCTTTATCGATCAGGTTGTCGATGTATACACGGTGCCGTGGAACCAAACTCATAAATTCGTCGTCCATTTCAAAATGAATGGTAACCTGGTATTTATTGAAATCATCTTCGTTTATATTTTCCATGTTACAATATTATTTTCCCACTCCTTTTTAAAGGGTGTGGTTATTTTAATATAATTATCCGTATAACCTTCCATCATACCATTTTTATTGTGCATTTCAAACAAAACATGCCTTGTTTCACCAGCGTGCGCAGCAGTGAAATATTGCATTTTCTGATAGCTCAGGTTACGCAGGGTTTTATTTCGTTCATTTCTAACGGATATGGGCACTACGGACTTCATCGTTGCTGCAAGTGTATTGGCCCTTTCGGAATAGGTAAATACATGCAGGTAAGAAATGTCAAGACTATGCAAAAAGTCGAATGTCTCTTTAAAATATTCATCGGTCTCCCCCGGAAAACCAACAATCACATCTACCCCGATGCAGCAATATGGCATCAGCATTTTTATCAGCGAAACCCTTTCTGCATACAATTCTCTTTTGTAGCGCCTTCTCATCAAGCCAAGTATTTTATTGCTGCCGCTCTGTAAAGGAATATGAAAATGCGGCATGAATTTTTTGCTATTACTGATAAATTCAATGATGTCATTGGTGAGCAGGTTTGGCTCAATAGAAGATACCCGGTAACGCTGCGGCCCTTCCGCGTTATCAAGCGCCTGTATCAATTGATAAAAGTTCTCTTTGTGCCCCGATTCTTCAGAAATCACCGCCTTTGTAATTGGATGTATACTTCCAAAATCGCCCAGGTTGATGCCAGTTAACACCACTTCCTTTACACCCTGTTCGGCTATCGTTTTAACATTTTCGATGATATTTGCAATAGCGTCACTCCTGCTTTTTCCCCTTGCCATCGGGATGGTGCAAAAGGCGCAATTGTAATCGCATCCATCCTGCACTTTTAAAAAAACCCTGGTGCGGTCATTTACAGATTGCGAAGCAGTAAACACATTCACATCTTCTATATCGCAACTGCAAATTTTAGCGCTGTCTCCTTTGGTGATTTCTTTAAGGTGCTCCGTGATATTAAATTTTTCCGATGCACCCAATACCAGGTCCACTCCGGGTATGGCGGCGATCTCCGCAGGTTTTAACTGTGCATAACATCCGGTAATTACCACCATGGCTTCCGGCGCCTTGCGTTGTATGCGCCTTACCAGCATCCTGCATTCTTTATCAGCATTATCTGTTACCGAGCAGGTATTTATAACATATACGTCAGCTATTTCGTCAAATTCTTTTTTTATAAACCCATCATTTTCCAGCAGCCTGCCAATGGTAGAGGTTTCAGAAAAATTTAATTTACAGCCGAGTGTATGTAATGCAACGGTTTTATTCACCCTGCAAAGATAGGCAACCCCTTATAAAACTTCTTCAATAATGGCTGTTTTTGAAGAATGCATAACAGGGGTATAGCTAATTGTATGTCCTGTTCAATTCATTGCCATCAGGGTAGGGCCATTTTTTGATTGCAAAGTATTTACGAAATTCCGCGTTCAAGCCAAAACAACACCGACTTTTTGAACATTGTTTTATGAATATCTTTTCAGTTAAATTGCATTGTAATTAAGCTATGACGAAAAAATACTTACCGCTAATCGCATTGGTGGCTGCAGCTTTGTTGCTCTTTTATATAAAAAAGAATCAACGGGGAAGTTTCCCGCGCAGCCCGTCCACAAATATTAGTGTACCCGTTATAACCGATGATGGTTTTAATAGGAACGTGCATAAGATAATTTATAGCAAACATGCCCGCTGCCGCATGGAATGCAGGCACATTGATGAAAGCGAAGTGATGGAGATTTTGCAAAACGGAAAATTGAATGATAGTAAAATTGAACAGGACGACCGCGGTAAAACTTATCCGCTGGAAGGAATAACACACGACAAGCAACATGTAAGGATCGTGTTTGCACCAAAACAAGATGAGCTGGTGGTGGTTACGGTAATTGATTTGGATAAAGAATGGGATTGCAATTGTAATTAACCGTAAGTCTGGATGAATTATAAAATAAAACGGGCTACTTTTACAACGAAATATTTTATCCAATAAAGAATGATTTCTTTTTATTAAATGTTTTGTAACAAGGGCTTTTTATATCCCTTCATTAAGGGAGATGAAGGTTTAAAATTGATAACGACAATTAAATTTCCGTTGGGGAACATGCCATGAAAATAAAATCATTTCTTGCAAAACCTTTTGCCGGTTATATTTACAAGCAAATAAAAAAAGGGATGGAAACTGCTGTGGAAGACCAGCAATCTATTTTTAATTATTTAATAAAAACGGGCGCTAAAACTCAATTTGGAAAAGAACATGGGTTCGAAAAGATAAAGTCTTATGAAGATTTTATTAAGCAGGTGCCGATCAGGGACTATGAAGAATTTACACCTTATATCGAAAAGATAAAACAAGGTAAACACAATGTACTTTGGAAAGGACAGCCCATTTATTTTGCAAAAACGAGTGGCACCACCAGCGGTATTAAATACATCCCGATCAGTAAAGATTCCATCAATAACCATATCAATACCGCCCGAAATGCTTTACTGTGCTATATGGCCGAAACCGGCAACACAAAATTTGCAGATGGCAAACTTATTTTTTTAAGTGGTTCGCCCGAACTTGAAAGGATCGGCGGTGTGCCTACTGGCCGGTTAAGCGGTATTGTAAACCATCACGTGCCAAAATACCTGCGCGCTAATCAATTGCCTTCCTATGAAACAAATTGTGTAGAAGAATGGGAAGAAAAACTAGATAAAATAGTAGCGGAAACCATTTTACAGAATATGACGCTTATCAGCGGTATACCGCCCTGGATGCAAATGTATTTCGACCGGCTCATTGAAAAAAGTGGTAAAAAGGTCGGAGAATTATTTCCTGATTTTAGTGTGATGGTACAAGGCGGTGTAAACTTTGAGCCATACAAAGCGAGGTTATTTGAAAGCATCGGCCGAAAGGTGGATTGTATCGAGCTTTTTCCTGCGAGCGAAGGTTTTTTTGCATTTCAGGATTCTCAAAAAGAGGAGGGGTTGCTGTTAAATACGGATAGCGGGATATTTTTTGAATTTGTACCAGCGGCGGAGATATTCAGGGAAAAGCCCACAAGGTTGTCATTGAAAGATGTCAAAGCAGGAGAAAATTATGCAATGATCATTAGCAATAATGCGGGGTTATGGGGTTATAATCTTGGAGATACCGTAAAATTTATTTCTACCTGTCCTTATCGTATAATCGTTACCGGTAGAATCAAACACTTTATATCCGCCTTCGGCGAGCATGTTATTGGCGAAGAGGTAGAAACGGCCTTAATGGATGCCGCATTGGAAGAGAATATTCATATCACGGAATTTACTGTGGCGCCATTGATATCACAGGATGGAGGCAAAAGCTTTCATGAGTGGTTCATAGAGTTTGAGAATTTACCGAACGACCTCGCTTCATTTTCC
>JBDTAN010000024.1:0-2852 GCA_039924585.1 Chitinophagaceae bacterium
TTATCAGTAAAAAAAATTCTTTAATCGGCGTGGGTAAAAATAAATTAAGAGTGCTTGTGCAAGATTCAGTTCCATTTACGATTGCTACAATATTTATAAATAACAATCAGTCACCTATTGATTTAGATAGTAATGGAGAAGCTATTGTTGATAATAATATCACGAATGTAAAAATACAATCTCAAAATATTAAACCTCGAATATTTAATATAAACTCAGCAATAAATAATGATTTTACTATATTCCTGTATGATAAAGAATTTATTCCAATAAGTTATTTATCGTCGGTACGAAAATGGATTATACAAAGAGGAAAGCTTCTACCTTTAGATGAAAATAATAAACCTTTTAAAAATGAGAAATATAAAAAGCAATAACTTTGATTAATAATTATTGAATTAATCCCACAAATTTTTTTTATATATCCTAAACAAAAAAATGTAGGCCAGTGAAAAGAGTACTATTTTTTTTAAGCTCAAATTCTTTATTTGTTGTTCTTCTAATAGTAGTTCAAACAAAATAAATAGTTTTTCGAGTCAGCCTAATTCAGATAAGAAATTAGACTCTTTTCTAATTCAAAAACTTGCGGGTGGTTGGTGCTGGAAGGTTAAGGATTCTATTGATTTCAGTATTACGCTCGTTGTCAAAACGGATAGTATTTTTGGCGAATACTCAAACATTGTAGATAACGGTAAGTACTTAAATACTGCTGATGATCAAAAATTTTGGGGATTTAAAGTTCCATATACTATCATACTTGATACATCAACGTATTTTCAAATTACCAATTTTTATGATAATTCAACGGCTCATTTAAAAATTAAGTTTGATGAGAAAAATGACGTATTAATATGGAAATTACTGGAAGATGATGAAAATACTCCCTTTTTACCACACTACGCCACATTGCATCGTTGTATAGGAGCTAATGTGGATGGGTTTCACTAGAGGCCGTTAGCGTAGATTGAAGAACTAAGAATAAATATAAAAGCCAGTAATTTTTAAAAATATTTCACCCTTCATACTCATGAAATTCAGTGATCATCAAATAATATCCATCCGGGTCTCTCAATGAAAATTCCATTTTTCCTGAGTTCGGATTTAAATGAATTTCTTCTTCCACAATGCCGCCCATTTTCTCGATATTTTTCCGGATATTTTTCATTTGATCCGTGCGGAAATAAAGCAAAAGCCCATTCCCCGGCGTGATCGTTGGATCTGTCATTGTGGGATGTTCATGCGTGTCCCATTGATGGAGGCAGAGTAAAACTTCATCATCATCATTCGAAATTAAAACAGCAAAATGATCTCCGCCATGCGCATTCCTGCAATCAAAAATTTCCCCGTACCATTTGGCGCTGCGCTGCACATCTTTTACTGCTATGATAGTATCAATTTTTGTCATGATTTGATTTCAATAGACCTATAAGGTTTCCGAAACCTTATAGGTCTTTATAAGTATAGCTTTTTAAAACCTTATAGGTCTTATTTCAATTCTTTCAAAATTTCCTCCACCGCAGCTTTTATCTGCGGATCATTTCCCTGCATACGATCTTCAAAAGTATTTTTTATAAGTATGTCCGGTGTTACGCCGGTGTGTTCCAAATTTTTTCCATCCAGTGTAAAACAACCCCAGGATGGAAGACGCACAGAAGAACCATCTACCAGTCCTTTGGCTGAAGTGAAAATGATCCAGTGATACGTTTCATTACCCAATACTTTTCCCAGTTTTAATTCTTTAAAACCTGCAGCTGTCATTTCTCCATCGCTTAAAGTTTGTTCATTTACCAATAATATAATTGGTTTTGCTGCAGGCGCAAAGTCAGGCTGCGGGCTCATTTTACCATCGCGGTATTTCCATTGCAGGTAAGGTTTTTGAGAGAGCATTTGTAAAACGGCATCATGTACATTTCCGCCGGTATTGTACCGCAAATCAACGATCAACGCTTTTTTCTGCGCCACATCATCAGACACCATATCTTTTTGAAACTGATCCAATGAAGGTGCTGTCATATCTTTCATATACACATAACCAATTTGTTTGTTGCTAAGTTCATCCACTCTTTTTTTATTTGCATAAACCCATTCATCATATAATTGAGCAGACATTTCATTATAAGATTCAGGATGAATTTTTACGGTAAAATCTTTTCCATTCCGACTAAAACCTAACGTCATTTCATCAGGCACATCGGTGGAACGCATAAAATAATATTCCCTGTTTTGAGATTGTGAAATTTTTACACCATCCACACTAATCAACTCATCACCTTTCTGAATGGATTGATCTGAAATATCTGCACAACCATTTTTCACCACATGATCAACGATGTATGGACTTTTATCATTAAACACAATTCCAGGAGCAGCAGTCGTTATTTTATAAAAAGTTTTTTCATCATTGCCAAAAGTTGAAAAGCCATAATGTGAAGAGTTCAATTCACCCATCATATTATTCATCATTACGCGGAAATCATTGCGTGTTTGAAGATTGGGGAGATACGTTGCATAGCGGTTACGAATGGCCTGCCAGTCCATGCCATTAAATTTTTCATTATAATAATTTTCCTGCAGATCGCCCCAGGCTTCATAAAACATTTGATTAAATTCATCATTCATATTTATAGTAAACGGATAATCCATATTCACTTTATCTAATGCATTTCTATCCAGGTCGAGTTTGCTGATCGTACCATTATTCAGTACATAATAATGATCTTTGTACCCTTCAATATCTGCCTCAAAACCATTTACATCTTTTACTTGTTCTGTTTTTGTTTCTTCAAATGGTTCAAATGTGAGTTTCCATAAAGAAGGTTTTCCTTCCATGTGGTTGGAAATAAAATAGAGAA
>JBDTAN010000025.1:0-4246 GCA_039924585.1 Chitinophagaceae bacterium
AATAGCTGATTGCTTAATGTATTCGGGCGTATCAAAATCGGGTTCACCCAGGCTCAGGTCAATAACATCAATGCCTGAAGCACGCAATTCACGACCAAGTTTTGCCATTTTCAATGTTTCCGGTTCATTAAACCTGTCTAATAAAGAGGATAATTGCATAGAGGTTATTTTTTTAAATAACCGCAAAAATACGAATTAAGTTTTAGCTGGAATTGATTCACTTAATTAAGGGGATCTGGTTTCAATTTTTACGCTTAAAAACGCTATTAGAAATGACAGGGAATTTAATTATGTTCTATTAAAGCCGCGCTCAAAGCAGTATTTCCTATTCCGTTTAAGAACCCTTTGGAATAAATCGTATAAACTTTCCCTCCAGAAAAATTAAATGTAGTATTAACAATTGTACTATCTGATGTAAGCATTTGTAAATTATAATTACCTGAAGGAATTCCTTTAAAAACTACATAAGATGAATATGTATTTTGATCATTGAACTGACGGGTTCCCAGGTATAAGGTGTCTACCGGGTTTTCTAGTGTTGCAGAAATATAAGAAGCATCAGGGCAGAATTGGAAAAATCGAATCATGGAAGAATCTGCTGAGGGAACAGTATAAACATCCGAAACCATTGTCATGTTTAATTTTGAGAATGAATCAATGGCAAATAAAGAATAATAAGAACCAGGATTTAATGTTGTGAAAAATGTATTCAATGTAGATAAGCCATTTCCGGCGATACTAAGCTTTGAAGTAACTGGTGCTAAAGGTGTATAATCTGAAATATCATTATAATTTAAATTCGCCGAAAAAGAAGTGTTGTTATCCAGGAAATTGATAGCAGGCGCATCCGGTGATGCGTTGATACATTTTATATTCGATGGAATGATATTTCCGGTATCATTTTTTTTACATGCAAAAAGTAAAAAAGAGCTAAGAGCAATAGAAATAAAAATAAAAGGTTGCCTGCGATTCATAATTCAAAATTACCGGATAAAATTAAGTCTTAAAAAAAATATGGCGGCCTTGCTTAAACAAAGACCGCCATTTATTATTCTTTAAATATGTTTATGGTAAAATTACATGATCTACTACCTGGGCTACACCATTGGTACCTATAATGTCGAAAATAGAGACACTTGAAGGTGGTTGTGTTGTACCTACAAGACTAACAGATGGCGGTGTTGAACTTACCAGGAGATCATCGCCCTGAAGATTTTTTAATGTTACGCCGGCAATAAAGTCAGATTTAAAAAATTCAGTTGCTAATACATGATCTTGTACAATTTTAGTTATAACCGCAACATCAGCATTGTTAATATCTGCAACGGTCATAAATCCTGCAGTATTAAAGGCTTCATTCGTTGGCGCAAACACTGTATATTTTCCACTCGTTTGCAAAGCGCTTGCAAGGTTTGCTTTATCAACTGCTGCTTTCAGTAATGTCAAATCAGGATTTGCGGCTACTACATCATACAATGTACTTGTGGGAGGAACCAAAGCTTTTTCGAGCAGGTGTACCAATCCATTTGTAGCCTGAATATCTGTTAATTTCAGATGAACACCATTAATAAAAATACCACTATCATTTATATTGGAGAACACATGAAGGTTTGAAGCCGTGTGGATCGTATCTCCCAAAGGAAATTCTGTAGAATTGATTTTTTGACCAATTTCATGGTATAAAACAAGCGTGGTAAGGGCATCTACAGAAAGATTATCTAAATATGCCTGGTCAATTCCTGCATTTTGGAAGGCAGCATTATCCGGAAGTAAAAAAGTAATATCTGTTGCGTTTTGAATCTGCGTTACAAGCCCGGTACGAACAAGAGCGGATTCCATCATGGAAAAATCTGCATTCCCAGCAATGTAATCTGCAATATTAACAGGCGAGGGATTAATATCCGTATTGTTTTTATTACAACTCACAATTGTTAAAGTACCTAAGGCGAGTCCTAAAAAGGCAATCATTGTCTTTTTCATAATTATTTTAAATTTTATGCGATGATTATATCAATCATCATGCCGTGCGTTTAAAATATATTTTTATTAAACTAAAATTAAACCAAAAATATATTTTCTTTAATCCAACTGGTTTTCTCTTTATATTAAGTCTTTGATTAAACCATGCTTTATTATCCAATTGTACTTAATTTTGCAGGGTTATGCCACATGAATCAATCTCGGTTTTTGATATGTTTAAAATTGGTGTAGGCCCTTCCAGTTCACATACACTCGGCCCCTGGAGAGCAGCCATGCGTTTTATTCATCAACTCATGGAAGAAAATAAATTCCTGCAAGTAAAGGAAATCGCCGTTTTGTTATACGGTTCACTTGCTAAAACTGGTAGAGGTCATGGAACTGACATCGCCATGATGATGGGCCTTTCTGGTGAAGACCCTGTTACAGTGCCGGTGGACAGTATTACACCAAAAATCAATGCTATTGATTCTTCAAAAAGATTAAAACTGGATGGTAAACATGAAATCGTTTTTGATCCACAAACGGATATACATTTCTTATTTTCAGAATCACTTCCTTTTCATCCCAATGCGTTAACTATAAATGCTGTTTTAGAAAATGGGGAAAAAATCAGTGAGACTTATTACTCTATTGGCGGTGGTTTTGTAGTGCAGGAAAAAGAAACTTCAATTGGCAAAGAAACTATTTCCTTACCATTTCCCATTAACAACGCCAATGATCTTTTGCGGTTTTGTATTAAAACGGGCATGAGCATTCATGAAATTGTTTTGGAAAATGAAAATGAGTGGCGGCCTGAAGCGGAAACAAAGAAAGGTGTTTTAAATATCTGGCATACTATGTTGAGTTGTATTTACCGTGGTTGCCATAACCAGGGTGAATTGCCCGGCGGACTACATGTTCGCAGGAGAGCATTTGATCTGAATAAAAAATATACTGAAGGGAAAAAATATAATTCCATTGAGGAATGGATGCAGGTAATAAAAGATGGTGGTACGCAATTTAAATATATCCTCGATTGGGTAAGTTGTTTTGCTTTAGCAGTGAATGAAGAAAACGCATCTTTTGGCCGCGTAGTCACTTCGCCTACCAATGGCGCTGCGGGTGTAATTCCTGCTGTGCTTTTATATTATATAATTTTTTGTGATGGGAATGATGATCAGAAGATCATAGAATTTCTATTAACGGCTGCTGAAATGGGAAGCATATTTAAAAAAGGTGCAACTATATCTGCGGCTATGGGCGGTTGCCAGGCAGAGATCGGTGTCTCATCTTCCATGGCGGCAGCAGCATTAACTGAATGCCTGGGTGGCACGCAAAAACAAGCAATGATGGCTGCAGAAATTGCAATGGAACATCATCTCGGTATGACTTGTGATCCAATTGGAGGACTGGTGCAGATTCCATGCATTGAAAGAAATACGATGGGCGCAATAAAAGCAATTACTGCATCACAGCTTGCATTACAAAGTTTACCAGATTATGCGAAAGTGAGCCTGGATAAAGTGATCGCTACCATGTGGCAGACAGCACTGGATATGAACACCAAATATAAAGAAACTTCAGAAGGCGGCCTCGCTATTCATATTCCGATCAGCCTGAGTGAATGTTGATTTAATTACCCGTAATTTTTATATCATCAATTTGAAAAGTGGTGGTTTTTTTTGCACCGGAACCATCCGCACCTTCATACACAAATGCGAGATAAATATTTGTATATGCGCTAAGGTCAATTTCTCCCGACGAAATAAAACTTCCATAACTACTTGTATGCCCATGTGAAATAGTTGCCGGTAAAACTGTCCATGTATAATTCCAGGGTTTTCCATCGCCGTTATAATTAGTGGATAATAAAACTTTCAATGTAGCGCCATTATCATAGCCATCTGCATTTGTGAATGATAATTTTTTCAGACTGTAATTTCCAAGTGAAATTGCCGGTGTTACCATCCAGGTTTTAATTACATCATTGCCGGATAAATATGCAGAAATTTTTGCATAATTATTCGACTGATAATTGGCGCATGCATATTTTACACTCCCTGATTCAGGCATATTTATCCAACCGGTCAAATTAATATTTGAACCAACAGGTGCATCTGTAAAATCCTGGCTGAAAATAATATTGCCACCTGAACCATCACAGCGCAAACCATAAAATGGCGTATCAGCAGTGTCGCGGATATATAATTGTTTTGTGGTGCCATATATCGTATAGATCGCAGTAATAGGGCCATTTCCATTGGGTAAATTATAGGATGCAAAATCC
>JBDTAN010000026.1:0-6608 GCA_039924585.1 Chitinophagaceae bacterium
CAACCCCTTGAAAATAAATTAAAAGAAGACCCAATGATCGAGCAGGTATTGGTCACAGGTGCTGATAAAAAATTTGTTGGTGCACTTATCGTTCCATCATTCTCGTCTTTGAAACATTGGATGGATATAAAAGGAATACCTTTTACAACACCTGAAGCGGCAATCAAAAATGAGCAGGTCTTGGATAAATATAAACGGGTGATTGATAAAAAGAATGAATTTTTCAATCATGTTGAGCAAATCAAAAAGTTTGAGCTTTTACCTAAAGAATGGAGTATTGAAACGAGTGAAATGACACCGAAGATGAGTCTTAAAAGAAAGGTGATTATGGAAAAATATAAAAGGGAAATCGAAAAAATTTATAGTTGAAATTAATTGGACTGTTCATCCAGTAAAGGTTTCAGTCCATCTCCTTTTACAATAAAATGGGCCGTGCTGCTTTCCTTTAAAAATAAATAACGGTATGGCCATAAAAGAACGGAAAGCATGCCATTGAAATCTGCTGCTTTTACACCGGGTTGTTCAAAATAATCAATTTGAGAAATGGTAAAATGCACATTGTTTTCTTCAGTTTCAGGAGAAAGGCGGATTACACCATGTAATACAAAACTATACGGCACGCCTTTTTTATAAAAATGCATTTCGCCTGCGAAACTTTCCCAGTTCGCCGCATCCGCAGGAAAATTTTTCGTAGAAAAATTTAATGTATATGCGCCATCAAAAGAAAAAAGATTGACAAGGCAGACAGGAATTTTTTCAGACATTTCATTGTAGCAATAAAACATCGCCTGATTTATCTGCAATAACTTTTCTACATGTTCAGAAGCTGAATTGCGGTGTTCCATACTTTATTTATTCCGTTGCAATGACATTTTTTAAATGAAAAAAGCTGCTTTTAAAATCTGCCAAAAATAAAATTAGTTTAAATTTTTGAGAATAAAATTAAACCCGGACTGAATTTTTCCACATTTAAAAAAACATTATTTTTCCTTACGATAAATTAATCTCATTAATGAAGGTAGTACGATCAGCAAGAGCGGCAATGCAACAACAAAACCACCGATGACTGAAATTGCTAATGGCTGATGTAATTGAGCGCCGGTTCCAATTCCCAATGCAAGTGGAAGCAAAGCAATGATCGCACCGAGCGCTGTCATTAATTTTGGCCTCAGGCGCGTAGAAATGGCATACACAATCGCCTGGTCAACATCAGCAGTTAGCCTGCTTTCCTTGTATTGCAGGAAAGTAAAAATGGCATTTTCCCCAATGATTCCAACCATCATAATCAGGCCAGTATAACTACCAACATTTAAAGGTGTTTGCGTAATAAATAAAGCCAGGTAACTTCCTGAAATTCCCAATATAGCAACTCCTAAAATCAATAGTGCAATACGGAAATCTCTAAATAAAAAAAGGATCACACAAAAAACGAGCAGACTCGAACTAAAGAGAATCATCAGCAGTTCTGAAAAAGATTTTTGCTGATCTGCATAAGCGCCTGAATATTCAATATGATAACCTTGTGGCAAGTGAATTTTTTGGGAAATACCATCTTTAATATCATTAACAACACTGCCTAGATCGCGATTTTCCAGCCTGGCCGTAACAAGTCCAAGTGTTTGCAGATCTTCCCGTTGAATTTCCGCATCACCACTGTTTATTTGAATTGTTGCAAGCTCTGAAAGTCTGTGCATTTGCGCATTTGGGGAAAATACAGGCATATTTTCCAGGTCGGATGTTGTTCGGGTAACATTTCCGGAGTAAACAAGCCTGATCGGAGATTCTTGTTCTTTTTCTAAAATTTTACCCGCCAGGTTTCCTTCAAGGGATAATTGCACCTGTGTTTGCAAATCTGCCGGCGTGATCCCATAGAAAGCCATGGCGGCATTGTTTGGTTTTATACTCACTGAAGGCCCGGCAATAGTAATGCCATCAAACACATCGGCAGTTCCTTTTACTGAATCCACAATATTTGCGACCTCTACAGATAATGATTTTAAAATGTTCGCATCGGTTCCAAATATTTTTACTTCAATAGGTTGCGCTGAGCTCATGAGGTCGCCCAGCATATCTCCAATCACCTGTCCAAAATCAATTTGCAATGCCGGCTGTGAAGATTCAATTTTAGCACGCAAATCATTGATCACATCGTCTGTTGTACGGTTTCTTTTTTTCTTCAATTGGATAAGGTAATCTCCGTAATTGGGTTCAGTTATAAAAAATCCCATCTGTGTACCAGTTCTGCGGGAATAGGATTCCACATCTGGTTCTGCCACTATAATTTTTTCTACCTGTTGCAATATGCGGTCTGTTTCATCCAGTGAAGTGCCGGGTGGTGATTTATAATCGAGTACAATACTTCCTTCATCCATCTCCGGAAGAAACCCTGTTTCTAAACGCGGGAAAATTAAAACGATTGAGCCTATTAGAATGATCATGAAAATAAAACTGATCCAGGGCCTGAGTATAAAAAATGAAACCCAGTTTTGCTTTTTCACAACATGGGAATTTTCTACGATGCTGTGTTGCTTTTTCTTGTTTTTCTTAGTTCCTGTAAGCCATAAATAAATGACTGGCAAGCAAATCCAGGTTACAAAAAAAGAACAGGTCAATGTAATGATCATAGTATCGGTCATCACTTTAAAATAGGCACCGGCAACACCACTCATCAACACGAATGGTACAAATATCACGATAGTGCTTAAAGAGGAGCCCAGCATTGCGGGGAATAAAAATCGAATTGCATCATGTATAAGCCCATGCGCATTTTCACCTGGCCGTTCTTCATGTGCCCGGTGAATTTGTTCTACGACGACGATCGCATCATCAATGATAAGGCCAATAGATGCAGCGATGGCGCCGAGCGTCATGATGTTTAATGTATATCCAATGGCTTCAAGTGCAATTGCTGTAAGGCCAAGTGTCACAGGAATAGTAATGAGAATTGTTGCACTTGCTTTTAATGAACGAAGAAATAGCATGGCAACTATAAGCGCCAATAATAATCCTATCCATAAACTATCACTGACACTGCGCACTGAATCCTGTACAAAATCTGCCTGGTTATAAAATGGTTGAATCGTTACATCTTTTGGAAGGATCTTTTTTAAATCATCCATTTTTAATGCAATATTTTTTGAAAGATCAACCAGGTTGGCAGCCGGCTGTTTTATTACAGCAATTAAAACGCCTTCCCTGCCATTCGCGTTTATTTTTGTGTATTCAATACCTTCATTTAAAGAAACGCTGCCAATATCTTTTATTTGGATCAAACGCTGGCCTGCATTGCTGATCATAACATTTTGTATATCTGCAATTGATTGGACCATTGCATCCGTAATGGTTAAATACAAAAGATGGTAATCGTTTAAATATCCATTGGATTGAATAAAATTAGATTGCTGCAGGGCAGCACTTACCATCGCCGGTGTGATATGGAATGCATTCATTTTTTCCTGGTCCAGTGTGATCCAGTATTCTTTTGATTTTCCACCAATCACGCGCACTTCGCTCACACCATCTGCCTGTGATAAAAAAGGACGTATGGTATAAAGTGCGAGTTGCTTTAATTCTACGGGCGATTTTGTATGACTTTCCAATGCATAACCCATTACCGGCAAAATGGAGGGATTCATTTTTTCTATAGTAATATTTGTTCCGGCCGGCAGGTCATTTTTTATTTGATTGATCCTGGATGAAATCAATAACTGGCTTTTATCTATATCGGCATCCCAGTTTACAAATGCAGAAATTTCACAACTTCCCCTGCTTGTTGTACTGCGAATATGTTCCAGGCCCGGGATTTGTTTGATGGCATTCTCTAATGGTTTTGTTACAGTCACCATCATATTATCCACCGGCTGCAAACCCGCATCAGCTATGATCTTTATTTTGGGAAATGTGATCTCCGGGAACAGTGCCGTTTGCATTTTAGAATAAGAAAAAATGCCCCCTGCAATTACCAGGAAGATTATTACACTAACAGGATTTTTATATTTTGTAAAAAAGTTTTTCAATGAATATTGTATACAGATTAAGGTTTTAATACAACAACTTTTGAACTATCCTCGAGTCCATAATTTCCCGTGATGATAATCTTATCAGTTGGTGAAAATTGTGGTGAAATAATTTCTATCAACCCATTAGATTCCAGGCCTTTTTTAATGGGAATTTTTACTGCCAGAGAACTGTCCGTCAATTTCATCACCCAAAATTCATTTTGCATTTCATTGGAGACCACAGCTTCTTTGGGCAATACCGGAACCAGGCGTTCATTATTTTTTATTACCACTACTTTACCGACCAGGTTTTCCGGAATTGGATGACCGGGAGAAACTTGCAGGATCACTTTCTGCATTTGCGAAGAAGGATCAATCGTATGCATATCACCATTAATATAGCCTGTGAGTTTTTCGTTGTCGGGTAAAACGATCTCCAAACTTTTTTTATTTAAAATATATGGCCTCAGTTCATAAGGCAGATCCAGCAGGAAAACAAAACTGTGCGTATCTGTAATGACCGCGAGCTGGTCGCCATCCTGCACATAATCCCCGGCCTGGTGGTTCATCTCAGAAACAAATCCAGTTTTATTAGAATGAATGGAATTTATTCCTGAAAAACGAAAACTGGAATCAAGTTGATTGATTGTATTTCCCAGGCTCACTGCTTCTTTGGTTTTTATCGTAAAAAGCATTTGACCGCGTTGTACATTTCCATTCAGGATCAAATTAGCGCTTTGAATATAACCTGTTGCATTTGCGCGAACGATCCATTTTTGTAAATAAGTGGCTGTGGCATTTAAAATAACTGAGTCAGACAAAATTGTATTGCTCACTGAAGTAACCGTAACAGGTGTTACCGTGTTAGATGATTCGTCTGGTGTTGCACTTGTGTCCGCGCTGTTGCAGGAAACTGAAAAAAGTATTAAAGTAAATAAAGAGGCGATCAATAAATAATTTTTGTGTGCGTACATGGTTTTTTATTTTACCCAATAATTGATCTGGTTGATGACCTGCAAACGTGCAATTTTATTTTGTGTAAGCAGGCTTTGTGATGCGAGATGATTTTGCAAAGCAAGTATAAAATCTGCAATGGTCAATTCCCCTGCCTGTAATAATTTTTCATCTGCCTGCACCAGGGTTTCTGAAAATTTTAATTGATTATTGATTTGCGCGATCAATCCTTCTGTATCGTGTAATTGTTTTTGAAGACCAGCAATTTGTTGTACATATTGGTTGCTATAAAAATCGCGATTTTTAATTCGTTGCTTTTCTGCAATATCAATTTTATCGTAAGCCAGTTTTTTCTGTCCGCCATCAGAAATAGGTATTTCCAGGCTGATGCCCGCGCTAATGCCAAAATTTTTATACGCGCTATATGCAAGTGTGGAATTAAAACCAGCATCTCCATATACAGATATTCTTGGTGCATAAGAGGCATCCACCAATGTCTTTGTATTTTTCAACATCAAACTGTCTATTACAAATTGTTTTAAAAAAACTGAATCTAAAAAAGCATCGTTTGAAAATGGTAGTGCTACTGGTTCTATTAATTCTACTAAATCAGTATCCCTTATACCGGCAAAATATCTCAACAGTGAAAGATCATTTATATATTGAATACTGTCCTGGCTTTGTTGTAGTTGTTGCTGCTGGAGTGTTACCAGGAATGTGAGGTATTCTGTTTGCTTATATACATTTTTTTGCGTGAGTGCACGCAAAATTTTCTCTTCATTATTAAGCAGGTCCAGTATTTTTTTTACTTCAATTAATTGTTGCAGGCTACCATACGCATTGATGAATTGCGCAGTAATAGTGCGACTCAAATCCTGCGCAGATATTTTGTACGCTATATTTAAGGAATCCGATTGTAGCCTGAAATTTTCAAATTTTGCATCCAGTGTTTTCCGGGGCACCAATTCTTTGCTCACGCCAATAAGTGTTGCAAAATTTCCCACGTTTGTAATAGCTGCATCATAGCCAATACCGGCAATGACTGGCGCATAACTATTAATGCTGGTCAATTTTACCTGCGGCTTTAGTGATGCCAATAATAACAAACTGTCAATTGAATTTAATTGTTGCTGACTTTGAAGGCCTGATAAAAGCGGGCTGTTTGTTTTTGCCTGTTCAATAAAATAGGAAAGTGTATTTTGTTGCGCAAAAGTTTGGGCTGTAAAAACAACAATACAAATAAATACAATGGCCCATTTCATGAAAAAGATTTTTTTACGCAACACGGCAAATTAATATTTTATTGTTGATCCATATTTTTTTAAATATATAACTGCTGGCCGGGAAACAAAGAAAAGCGGCAATTGCCGCTTTTCTATTTCCAATTTTATAGTTTTAATCTTCATCTTTTTCTTCTCTCAAAAAGTTACCATTTTCATCAAATAAAACATCAATTCCTTTCACTTCTGCTTCATACATCATCTTACCATCCGCCTTAGTAATTTTTGCGGCTTCTTTTACTTTTTCGCCTGCATAATGTGCTTTAATATAATTCATCACGGAAGCCGGAAGTTCTGCAACACTAATATCTACCTCTGTTTCAAGTAATCCTCCGTTTGCATCATATAATTCAGACATGTCATGTTTGTCCATTTT
>JBDTAN010000027.1:0-9762 GCA_039924585.1 Chitinophagaceae bacterium
ATGGCTAAGCCAAGATTTTTAAATTCAACTTTATCTTCAATGATTGCGTGTGTGCCAATCAGAATATGGCAACTCCCATCCTGTAATTCCTTTAGAATTTTTTTTCTTTCGGCGGTTTTAGTACTTCCTGTAAGTAAATGAACATTTACAGGTAAGTCTTTTATCAATTTTTGAATGCTGGCATAATGTTGTTGCGACAATATTTCTGTGGGCGCCATCATACATCCCTGGAAGCCATTATCCACGGCCAGTAAGAGTGCCAACAGTGCAACAATTGTTTTTCCACTTCCTACATCACCTTGTAATAACCTGTTCATTTGCCTCCCGGAAACCGTGTCCTGCCTGATTTCTTTAAAAACTTTTTTTTGTGCATTGGTTAGTTCAAATGGTAAACAGGTGGCATAAAATTCATTGAACAAATCACCCACTTTTTCAAATAAAACACCGGTACTTTTATGGTGCCTGCGGTTGCGAATCATTTTAAAACGCACCTGTGCTAAAAATAATTCTTCGAATTTTAGTCGCCTCACTGCAGCATTAAAATCGTCCATGGTTTTGGGAAAATGAATATCTGTATATGCCTTGAACCGATCCACTAATTTCAATTCCAACAAAACTTTTGGCGGCAGGTTTTCAGGAATATCTTTTTCATGTATTTGGGAAAAAATAGTTGCCGTTAATTTAGCAATTTGCCTTCCATTTAAATTCCGCGCTTTCAGTTTTTCTGTGGAAGGATAAACAGGTTCATAAATAAATTTATCTTTTACAATATGCTCCTCCATCATTTCAATATCTGGATGCGAGATTTGTGGCTGGCTATTGAAATAAGAGATCTTACCATACACTAAATATTTCTTCCCAATTAAAAGATTTTTTTGAACCCATTGAATGCCGCGAAACCAAACCAATTCAAGATATCCACTACCATCTGTAATATAAGCCACGAGCCGGCGGCCGGTTTTTTCTCCAATAATTTCAAATTGCGAAATAACGCCGGCAACTTGTATGTAATCCGTTTCAGGACTTATATCTTTAATGCTTTGAACAGATGTTTTATCTATATGACGTAATGGAAAATGATTGAGCATGTCCCGGAAAAGATAAATGCCTAATTCCTTTTGCAGTAACGCGGCGCGAATGGGCCCAACACCTTTCAAGTACTCAATGGGCGTATTTAATATAGAGTTGAATGTGTTTATGGTGAAAAGATTTTGTTCTTTGCAAATATCGGTTTCCTGTAATATATACAGTTCATGTAATGAAGAGCGCAAGCATTTTTTCAAATATTTTATCCAACAACTCCATCCTGTTTTTATCTTCGCGTTTATGGAAAAAGAAATAACAGTAAGTGGCATCCGGCCTACCGGGGAATTGCACCTTGGAAATTATTTTGGCGCTATTAAGAATTATATAAAAATGCAGGACGATTTTGATTGTTATTTTTTTATTGCAGACTGGCATAGCCTTACCACACATCCCGATACAGCGAAACTCAATACACAGGTAAAACAAGCTGTAGCAGAAAATATTGCTGCAGGCCTTGACCCTGCAAAAGCAACGATTTATCTTCAAAGCGCAATTCCTGAAATCGCGGAATTATATTTATACTTGGCCACGCTTACGTACAAAGGTGAACTGGAAAAAACCACCACATTTAAAGATAAAGCCCGCAGCCAGCCTGATAATATTAATGCTGGATTATTGACCTATCCTGTTTTAATGGCTGCTGATATTTTAATTCACCGTGCCCGCAAAGTGCCTGTAGGCAAGGACCAGGAACAACATCTCGAAATGACGCGCAACCTCGCGGAGCGTTTTAATTACAGGTATGGAGAATTTTTTCCCATGCCGGAAGCATATAATTTTGGGGAAGGTCTTGTGAAAATAATGAGTCTTGATGGAGTTGGAAAAATGAGCAAAAGCGAAAACCAAATGGCAACTATTTACTTATCAGACCAGGATGAAGTGATCCGCAAAAAAATTATGAAAGCAAAAACGGATAGTGGGCCGGTTTCAGACTTTTCAGAAAAACCAGATTATATTGAAAACCTTTTTTCTTTAATGAAATTAGTTTCATCGCATGATGTATATGAAAAATTTGATGTTGATTTCCAGCGTTGCCATATACGGTATGGCGACATGAAAAAGCAATTGGCAGAAGATATGGTTGCCTTTATTTCACCGATTCGGTCAAAAGCAAATGATATTCGGAAAGACGAACACTATTTATCAAAGATATTAAGTGAAGGTGCAGAAAAAGCAAGCGAGAGCGCGCAAAATACAATTCGGATGGTTCGTGAAATGGTTGGACTTAATTATTTTTCCTAAATAAAACCTTGAAACTTTGGGAAATTTTTTGTGTTTACATATTGCTTAAAAAAATTATTCTACATTTCCAATCATTCATATTATCTTGTTGAATTCCGGGGGAAATATTTTATTTAAAAAAAATTAAATCATTTTTACTGCATGGCTGACATAAAAAAACCAAAACATATTGCAATTGCGGGAAATATTGGCGCGGGTAAAACTACACTGGCAGAGCTTTTGAGCAAACATTACAAATGGATTCCCCAGTTTGAAGACACGGAAAATAATCCATATCTCCTCGATTTTTATGAAGATATGCCGCGCTGGAGTTTCAACCTGCAAATTTATTTTTTAAATAATCGCCTGAATCGGTTACTGGAAATTCAACGTGGTACAGAAACAATTATCCAGGACAGAACGATCTATGAAGACGCGCATATTTTTGCGCCCAACCTGCACGAAATGGGGTTGATGAGTAAAAGGGATTTTGATAATTATTTTCATTTTTTCAAAACCCTGGAATCCATGGTGCAACCACCGGACCTGCTCATTTATTTAAAAGCATCTGTACCTACGCTTGTTGGACAAATACAAAAACGAGGACGGGAATATGAAGAAAATATCCGTCTTGATTATTTGAAAAAATTAAATATTCTTTATACGAAATGGATTGACAGTTATAAAGGCGGTGATCTCCTGATCATTGATGTAGAAAAAAATAATTTTGCGGAAAGCGCTGAAGATTTCGGTGAAGTGATCCGTAAAATTGATAGTATGTTATACGGGTTGTTTTAAATAGAAATTGCCACACGTTCCTGCATATAGCTTTTATCCGAAACTTCTTTCAGCATAAATTCCGCAAGATCGCCCGATGTTATTTGGTGACGGCCATGTTCGACCATATATTTTGCGCGTGTTTTGTAAGTGTCTGTAAATTCTGCATCATGAATATCCGGTGCACAAACAAAAGTCCAGTCAAGCCCAGAATCCTTCAAATACAGGTAAGCCTGCAAATGTTCTTTTCCAACGGCTAAATATTGTTTTGGATAGTTTTCCGATTCCATAATATAATTTCCCCGGCCATCATCCAAAACACCCGTACCGCCCAGAGCAATTATTCTTTTTACACCTGCTTTAAGCATTTGTTCAACAATGTTTTTCATTCCAAGACTCCGTGTTTTATCTGTACCATCAACAGTGCCTCCCAATACAGAAATCACAGCATCAGCGCCACTTATAGCTTGATACACATCTGTTTCATTGAACACATATCCATGAATTGCCTGGAGATGTTCATTCCGTAAATCTGCATCAATAAGGTTTTGTACGTTTCTCCCAAATGCCCGAACATCATATCCATTTGCCAATGCATATCGAACTAATTTCTTTCCGACCATTCCGGTGGCACCAAAAATTGTTAGGATCATATAAAATAATTTTATTCGTTAAGTCAATTCTTTCAATACGGATTCAATCTCATCCAATCTAATGGCAGAATGACTTTCATCATATATACAAGTACCATCTTTGATAATTAAAAGTTGGGGAGACTCGTGAATGATTCTGAATTCTTTTTCAATTTTACCGGAAATATCGCGGTGGCGGATAATGTTTACTAAATAAAAATCCGCATTCAGCGCAGCGATCTCTTCTTTATCTATACGGGTCAAAGCCATACTACTTATAGAACAGCGTGTACTATGCTTAAAAATAACCTGCGGTTTTACACGGGATTTTCCTTTTATAATATCAATTTCTTCCGGGGTTTCTAACTCTTTTAAATAACTCATATTTATCTTCTGAAAAAATTCGGGTCATGCGATGGACAAGAAGTTGATTTTTTATATTCTGTGCAAGACGAAAATATTAGAGAAACTGTACAGGCCAGCATGAGCACCAGGATGATTTTTTTCATTATAGCAAATTTAATTAATTTCTTTCGCTTTTTAAAACTACGTAAAATAAGTGAATGTCTATTATACAAGCGTGTTTTTTTTTGAAATGATGGTAAATAATACCTATAATCATTAAATAGTTTTTAAAAAAATAGAATCTGCTTGTAATATTCTTTGAATACCTGCATCTTTGTTCAATCCGCTACGAAAAAAAAGAACCATGAAGCTGCAATTACAAAAACCCATCGCTTTTATCGACCTTGAAACCACGGGCATTAACATCAGTACAGACAGGATAGTAGAGATTGCTATTATAAAAGTGTTGCCGGATGGAAGCAGCACGGTTAAAAGAAAATTAATTAATCCGCAGGTGCCTATCCCGGCAGTTTGTTCTGAAATTCATGGAATTACCAATGAGATGGTAAAAAATGAGCCCACCTTTAAACAAGTGGCCAATGAAATGAAACAATTTCTGGATAATTGCGACCTGGGTGGCTATAACAGCAACCGGTTTGATATTCCTTTACTCATAGAAGAATTTATGCGTGCCGGCCTTGATTTTTCAATTGATGACCGCAAGCTGGTAGATGTTCAAAAAATATTTCATTTAATGGAACAACGCACACTAACTGCTGCCTATAAATTTTATTGCGGTAAAAACCTGGAAGATGCACATAGTGCAAACGCGGATGTGCAGGCAACATGGGAAGTATTGCAGGCCCAGTTGGAGCGTTACGAAAATCTCGGTGACTCTATTGATTCCATTTTAAAAGTATGCGGGGAAGATGATATGGTAGACCTTGCGAGACGTTTTATAAAAGTAGATGGTGTAGAAACATTTAATTTTGGAAAGCATAAAGGAAAGCCGGTGGCAATGGTTTTAAAGCAGGAACCTCAATATTATGACTGGATGATGAAAGGAGATTTTGCTTTAAATACTAAACAAAAACTCACTGAGATGCTTAATCGTACCTTGTTAAAAAAGGCATAATTCAAAAGACTTGTTCTTTTTTTTAGGAACGGTATTGCGTTTATCAGCCTGAAATAGTATTTTCGGTTTCATCATAAATCCAGAAATAAGCTTGGAGAAATTAGTGATCATACCCACCTTTAACGAAAAAGAAAATATCACAGATATTTTGCAGGCAATTTTTACCCAACAAAAAGGCTTTCATGTTTTAGTGGTGGATGATAATTCTCCGGATGGCACAGCATCTATCGTAAAGTCTTTATTTGATACTTATCCACAGCAATTATTTATGCTGGAAAGGCCCGGAAAACAAGGGTTGGGCACTGCATATATTCATGGGTTTCGCTGGGCAATAGAAAAGGGGTACCATTTTATTTTTGAAATGGATGCAGATTTTTCCCATAACCCTGCTGATCTTGAAAGATTGTATGAAGCCTGCAAATTCAATGGTGCAGACGTAGCTGTCGGCAGCCGTTATGTACCAGGTGGAAAAATTGAAAACTGGCCTTCAGACAGGCATATTTACTCAAAAGGCGGCGCTTTTTATACCAGGATTTTAACCGGTATGCCAATAAAAGATCCAACAGCAGGATTTATTTGTTATTCATCAAAAGTGTTGGAAACGATCAATTTGAATGCAATCCAATTTAAAGGTTACGCCTTCCAGATTGAAATGAAATTTGCCGCATGGAAACTGGGTTTTAAAATCAAAGAGATTCCCATTGTATTCCGGGACAGGCAGAAAGGTAATAGTAAAATGAGTAAAAATATATTGAAAGAAGGTGTACTCGGTGTTTTGAAAATTGAATGGAATAGTTGGTTTTCTTCCTATAAAAAAAACACATCGCGTATTTTAAACAAAGAGGCATCCAATCAACATGCAGAAGAGCGCCAATAAATCTATCCGCGTTATTAATTTTCTCGCACTCCAAATATTTATTTAGTTTCTTTGCGCCAATATGAAGCCAGCGCTGATACGCTTACACACTGCCGTTTTTCTCTGGGGTTTTACGGGCGTATTAGGAAGATTAATTTCTTTAAATGAAGGCTGGCTGGTTTGGTGGAGATTATTAATAACAGCTATCTCACTCTGGATTTTATTTTTGGCCACCGGAAAAATTCAGAAAATAAAAACGAGGGATTTTATCAAAATAGGCGCGATCGGATCTTTGCTGGCGTTGCACTGGTTGTGTTTTTATGGAAGTATAAAATATTCAAATGTATCTATTGCATTAACATGTCTCGCCACTTCCGGATTATTTAGTGCGATACTTGAACCCTTAATTCTGCGGCAACGCATTAAACCTTTCGAATTGATCCTGGGGCTGATTGCGCTCTTAGGAATTGGAATAATTTATTTTACAAACCTTCATTTTTCCGTGGGTATATATATTGGATTATTTTCTTCCATTTTCACTGTGATCGTTTCTGTACTCAACAAAAGAATTGTAGGTAATTATAAACCGGAAACTTTTACTTTATACCAATTGACCGGTGGATTCATCGGGCTTACGATCTTCATGCCGGTATATCATTATTTATTTCCTACTGATAATATTTTTCCTGTGAAACTCGATTGGCTCTGGTTATTCATTTTGAGTTGGGGTTGCACCATTATCACTTTTCTATTATATGTAAGTGCCTTAAAAAAAGTAAGTGCATTTACTATGAATCTCTCGCTCACGCTTGAACCGGTGTATGGGATACTTTTAGCATTCATCATCTTTCATGAAAATGAATTTTTAAGCCCTTATTTTTATGCAGGCTTCCTACTCATATTGGCTGCAGTTTTTTTGCAGATGAAAAAATTGGTGAAAGAAAATAGAGCCTTGAAAATTGCTGAATAATTTTACCTGATCTGGTTCATTTTTATCAGCATTAAAAAAATAAGTCCCACAAAAATGCGATACCAGCCAAAATATTTGAGGCCATATTTTTGAATAAATGTGATGAAAAATTTTATTGCCAGCATAGCTACTAAAAAAGCAATGATATTGCCCACTATTAGCATCATAATATTATTACTGTCATGTAAAATTTGTGGCTGTTCTGTATATGTTTTTAATAATTTATAACCAGTAGCAGCGGCCATTGTAGGCACGGCCAGGAAAAATGAAAATTCAGCCGCCAGTTTGCGGGAAAATTTTTGTTGTAATCCTCCTACGATAGAAGCCGCACTCCGGCTCACGCCCGGTACCATAGCCAAACATTGGAAAATACCAATGATAAATGCATTGAGGTAACTCACTTCACCCACATCATCTTTTCTATGCGGATAAAAAAATATTTGATCAATAAATAATAAGAAAATACCACCAGCAACGAGGCTTAATGCCACTATAGTTGGGCTTCCGAGTAAAATATCTATTTTATCTGCGAAGAGAAAACCAAGTACCAATGCAGGTATTACAGCAATGATCAGTTTCATATAAAATTGCCATTTTGAAAAATCAAAAAACTTTTTCCGGTACAGTACTACTACGGAAACAATGGCACCAAGCTGAATGGCGATCTCATATAATTTCGTAAAATCTTCTTTTTCAATACCCATAACAGAACTCGCCAATATCATATGGCCAGTAGAAGAAACAGGAAGAAATTCTGTAATACCTTCAATGATTGACAAAACAATTGACTGGGTGAGCGTCATAAAAAATTAATTAGGATTTTGAGAAAAAAGGAAAATTAAGATTCTGCGGGAACTGACTTTTTGAAGATTGCATAAATTTCTATCAATAAACCACCTACAATCAGGATAGGAGCTATGGTTATTCTCACTGTACTATAAATTTCATTGGTGTTAAACACATGTGGGTCCTGGCTTTTTCCGCCTGCCATCAATACCATACCCAATAAAATGATCGCGGCACCTATTGCCATCCAGGTATAATTTTGTTTGGAAAATAATGTTGGCATTGCAGTTTCCTGGATTAAAGTGGGTTGTGCTTTGTCGGTGATATTTTTTTTCACTGCCATGAAAATTTAATTTTATAAAAAAATTCGAGCGTGAAAGTACATAAACTTCTTAATAGAGGTCATCTAATTTCATCTTTAAATATTTAATAACACTTCTATGGGTGCTATAAAGGGAAATGGCAACACCCATAAGTATCATTCCACCAAAAAGAATCAGCGTTTGTTCTGTATCCCGGATTGCTTTCAATTGTACAAACTGGCTTTCCGCCCATTGAATAAGTGTAAATAAAATGGCAATGGCGATGAGGGCACTTATAAGCCCGTTTAATACCGCACGAAAATCCATTGGCCGCGCAATAAACTTTCTTGTCGCACCCACCATTTGCATCGTTTTTATCAGGAAGCGATTGCTAAACATTGCCAGCCTGATCGTGTTATCAATACTTACAATTACAATCACACAAAGCAATATGATCACAACGAGAAATATTAAACCCAATTTCGAAGCTCTGTCTGCAAGATTGCTTACCAAAACCTGCGGGTATTGCAAATCTGTGATTTGATTGCCATACAAAGCCATAATATTATTAGAAATTTTCTGCAAGCTGTCCGGTGTCACATATTCAGCGCGGGCATAGAAATCAATACTTTCGGGTAAAGGATTATAATCCAGGATTTTGGACCAATCTTCATTGTTTTCATTGTTCCATATTTTTTTGGCAGATTCTTTATTGACGTATTGAACATTCTTTGCGTAAGGCTGAGCAGTAATATAAGATTGAATCTGTGTGATTGTATCTTTATTTTGGGTACGCAGGTAGGCGCTGATGCGAATGTCTTCTTTTAGTGAATTACCCAATTGATTAAAATTGAGAAACAACCAACCCATAACGCCGATAATCACCAATACGATGGCAACGCCGATAATGCTATATATATAAGTAGGTTTACTGCGACGCAGGGAAGATTTTCCAATTTCAGCCATATGAAAAAATATTAAGGGTTCAGTGCAGGAGCAAATCTACTATTTAACCTGCAAACTTTTTTATAAATTCATTGAAAACTGCATTACAGGAATTATCACAATCAATTTTTTATGAAAAAATCTTTATGCTAAATTCATGTAGGTTTGCAAGCTTTTTTAAACGCAGATTTTTTACACTTTGGTATGAGACATGGAAAAATTTATGATTTGTTTTTTCCTGTTTTTATTTTATATATGTTTACCATAAATATTAAGCTGAATAATTCTTTCTTATAGTATGGAATATAATTTTAATGAAATAGAAAAAAAATGGCAGGCTGCATGGAATGAAAAAGGAATTTACCATGTGCAGAATGATACTTCCAAACCTGCTTATTATGTGTTGGATATGTTTCCGTATCCAAGTGGTGCCGGTTTGCATGTAGGGCATCCGCTGGGGTATATTGCCAGTGATATTTTTGCGCGCTACAAACGCCTGGAAGGCTTTAATGTATTGCATCCTATGGGATACGATGCTTTTGGTTTGCCCGCTGAACAATATGCCATAGAACATGGAGTTCCGCCCGCTGAAAGTACTTCTAAAAATATACAAAATTTCCGCAGTCAACTGGATCACCTGGGATTCTCCTATGATTGGAACAGGGAAATCAAAACATCAGATCCGCATTACTATAAATGGACGCAAT
>JBDTAN010000028.1:0-5416 GCA_039924585.1 Chitinophagaceae bacterium
CGGCATGTGGGTTTCCGGGGATTTTTAATAGGTAGCCTTTTTATGAAAACAAAAAACCCGGCACAGGCGCTAGAAAATTTTATGACTTCAAAAACAAAAACAGATGAATATTAAAGTTTGTGGTATCACACAATTAAAACAATTGAAACAACTCGATGCGCTGGATATAGATTTTGCTGGCCTGAACTTTTCTAAAAATTCAAAACGGTATATGGGAGATTCCATAACACCTGCAGAAATACAGGATGCTGATTTTGATATAAAAAAGACGGGTGTGTTTGTAAACCAGGAATACGAGGAGATCATGGCGCTCGCTGATGCATATGAACTGGATGTAATTCAGTTGCACGGTGAAGAATCTATTGCCCTTTGTAAAAAATTATCCAAAGAATATGAACTGATCAAAACCTTTCATATTGGCAATAATTTTTCAAAAGATTTGGATGAAATGCTAAAGCCGTATGATGAAGTGTGTGACTACTATTTATTTGATTGTGAAGATGCTGATGGCAGTAAAGGTGGTACTGGAAAGAAGTTTGACTGGTCCATTTTAGTAAAATATAAAATAGAAAAACCATTTTTCATTGCTGGTGGAATTTCGCTGGAAGATGCGCCATTGCTGAAAAAATTTGATCATCCTGATTTTTTTGGTGCTGATATTAATAGTGCTTTTGAAAAGGAAGCCGGCGTAAAAGATTTGGTGAAAGTATTAATGTTTAAAAAAATGATGCATTAAAAATCAATAAAAATTGCTGCACACATGCATTCAGAAAAAATTTATCGCGAACCAGATAATGAAGGTTATTTTGGAAATTTCGGTGGCGCTTTTATTCCAGAAATGTTATACCCAAATATTCAAAAACTGCGGGAGAATTATTTAATTATTATTCAGGAAAAAAGTTTTCAAAATGAATTCAAAAGTTTATTGCATGATTTTGCGGGAAGGCCGACGCCTTTATTTTTTGCAAAAAGATTAAGTGCAAAATATAGTACCAATATTTATTTAAAACGGGAAGATCTTTGTCATACCGGTGCGCATAAAATCAACAACGCGATCGGGCAGGTTTTGCTTGCAGAAAAATTGGGTAAAAAAAGAATCATTGCAGAAACAGGTGCAGGACAACATGGCGTAGCAACGGCAACTGTTTGCGCATTGAAAGGTTTGGAATGTATTATTTATATGGGTGAAAAAGATATGGCGCGCCAGTCGCCCAATGTTGGACGAATGAAAATGCTGGGCGCGGAAGTTATCCCGGTTTCCAGCGGAAGCAGAACCTTGAAAGACGCTACCAATGAAGCTATCCGCGATTGGATCAATCATCCGAATGATACACATTATATTATTGGTAGTGTTGTTGGTCCACATCCTTACCCGCATTTGGTGTCACTATTTCAACGCGTGATCAGCGAAGAAATTAAATGGCAATTGAAAGAAAAAATTGGACATGAAAATCCGGATTATGTGATCGCATGTGTTGGTGGAGGCAGTAATGCAGCCGGTGCTTTTTATCATTTTATCAATGAAAAAAAAGTACAACTTATTGCCGTGGAAGCTGCAGGGTGTGGAATTGATTCCGGTAAAACTGCTGCGACAACGCAACTTGGAAAACCCGGTATCCTGCACGGTAGTAAAAGTTTATTAATGCAAACAGCAGATGGCCAGGTATCAGAACCACACAGTATTTCAGCAGGATTGGATTATCCGGGCATTGGTCCTTTGCTGGCACATTTATTTGAAACAAAACGCGCCACATTTTTATCTGCTACAGATAATGAAGCATTGGCTGCGGCATTTGATTTAGCTAAAGAAGAAGGTATTATTCCTGCATTGGAAAGCGCGCATGCACTGGCTGCTTTAGAAAAATTATATTTTCAAAAAGAAGACAATGTGGTGATTTGTTTGAGCGGCCGTGGTGACAAGGATATGGAAACATATATGCAAAAAATTGTTTGATATAATTTTTTCTGTTCTGTTTTATTTTAAAATATTTTATGCCCATGCGATTGAAGAAATTATTCCAGGATAAAATGAAAGATATCCTGAATATATATTGTACAGCTGGTTTCCCCACATTAGACAGCACATTAAAAGTCATGGGTTCGTTGCAATTAAATGGCGCTGATTTGATAGAGATCGGAATGCCATTCAGTGATCCGCTTGCAGACGGTCCGGTGATTCAAAACAGTTCAGCAGTTGCATTACAAAATGGAATGACCATAGAAATATTATTTGAGCAATTGCAAAACATGCGTAAAAAAATTGATATCCCTGTTGTGCTCATGGGTTATTTAAATCCGATTCTGCAATTTGGTTTTGAAAACTTTTGCATACATGCAAAAGCCGTTGGCATCGATGGATTAATTATTCCTGATTTGCCGGATATTGAATTTGAAAGAACTTATCGCGCAATCATTCAGCAAAATAAATTGGAGTTTATTTTTTTAGTCACACCGGAAACTTCTGAAGAGCGAATCCGCAAACTGGATGAATTGAGCAGTGGTTTTTTATATGCAGTTACTGAAAGTGGAACGACCGGCAGTGAAAATAAAAAATTGAATGCCATGAATTTTCTGGAACGCTTGCAGGGGATGAATTTAAAAAACCCGGTACTCGCAGGTTTTGGAATACATGATAAAAATAGTTTTAATGAAGTATGCAGGTTTACGAATGGCGCAATCATTGGCAGTGCATATATAAAAGCATTGAAGACAGATGAAACAATTGATAGCGATACGGAGCATTTTTTGCAAAGTATTGTTAATTGAAAAATATAAAGCGTAGTTGAAACTTGCTTTTTTTATTTTCAAGTAATTTTGAACTTCAATTTTTAAAAGAAGCGAATAAAATAAATACGAAATGATCAAATTTAAAAGCCTCCTTTTCTATTCTATAATATTTTTTCCAATTTTGAGTTTTGCTCAAAAAGATTCTGCTATCAACGGATTTACAATTTCTGCAAATATTGCTGGCTTGATAAATGGAGATTCCGCAAAATTAATGAATGCAAATAATAAAGAAGTACTGGCAAGATCTGTTGTATTGAATGGACATTTTATATTAAAGGGAAAAGTAGATGAACCTGTCTTAACTGAATTAGAAATTGGTACTGTACCTGCACAAAATATTTATTTAGAAAATAGTACCATTGAAATGTCAGGCGATGCTGCCAATCCTTCACAGATGAAGATTACAGGCTCAAAATCGCAGAATGATTTCATGGATTTTCAACAAATATTTAATCCACTCGTAAGCAAATTAAATACAACCGTAAATACGCTCAACCAATTAATGCAGGGTTCAACATCAGATGCGCTTGCAGTGGCCAATCAAAATTATTTGGCGGCAAAGAATAGTGTTGAAAATGCAATTGACCAGTTTGTTTTTGATAAACCCGGTTCCTATGTTACTCCCTGGGTAATGCTTGTGACAATTAGAGTGGACGATAATCCCATCACGATGCGTGATCGTTATGCAAAGTTATTACCCAACATTCAAAATTCTTTTATTGGTAAAAATCTGCAAGAATATATTCAATATTCTGAAGTGGGTTATATTGGAACGCATGCGCCGGATTTTACTCAAAATGATGTAAATGGTCAACCTGTTTCATTGTCTTCATTTCTCGGGAAGTATGTGCTGGTGGACTTTTGGGCGAGTTGGTGCGGCCCATGCCGCCGCGAAAATCCGAATGTGGTTCGCGCTTACAATGCTTTTAAGAATAAAAATTTTACCATACTCAGTGTATCTCTTGATCAGAGTAAACAAGGTTGGTTAAAAGCCATTGAAACTGACCACCTCACCTGGACACATGTAAGTGATCTTAATTATTGGCAAAATGCTGTAGCACAGATGTATCATATCAGCAGCATCCCGCAAAATTTTTTATTAGATCCCAAAGGAATTATTATTGCCAAAAATCTCACGGGTGAACAATTGAGTTATGAGTTGGAGAAAATTTTGAAATAAATTTTATTTGCCCGTTTTTATATGCTTCCTCTTTACTTAAATCAGTATTTACAAATGTATCCATGATACATTTACAACTGGAATTATATTTTAGGACTTATTAAGCATACTTGTTTTTAAAGAGTCGAGTGTAATTGAAAATGTACTACCAGCGCCATATTCACTTTTTACTTTTATATGTCCACCTTGCGCTTCAATAAATTACTTGCTGATACTCAGGCCTAATCCTGTTTTTTTTTGTGCTGGGCATTCGAAAATAACGGTCAAATATTTTGTCAATATATTATAGTGGAAAGTCCTGTCGCTTAAAAGAAACTGAGAATTTTATTTTTTCATTTTCACTTAAACATTTATACGAGTTATAGGATTATCATAAAAAAAGCGAATTGCATTTTAAATTAAATTGGTTAAAACTCATGAAATTTTTTCAAGGTCAGTAAATAAGTCCGGCAAATTACCTGGTAAGAGAATATTCAATTTAACATGTTTTTGTTCGGCAGCTGAATGATTACCATTTACTGCATACTCAACGATTTCTTTAGTATTTTTTGGGACAATACTCCAATTAGTTAGGTCCACTTTTTAATTGTGTCATGTTGAACAGTTTGGCTGTTATTTTGAGCAAACAAATAAAAATTGCTACCAAAATGACGGCACGAAGGGCTATATATACCATCCATCTGATAACTTTTTTTAAAAATCCTTCACCACATTTTCAAATCATGTAGACCATCTGCAGTTTACAAATAACTTAAATTAGTTTTGGGTGAAAGTGCCAATAAACTCTCATACATTAATTGAATCGTAGTTTCAATATCTTTCCGATGAATCATTTCAACTGTTGTATGCATGTAGCGTAAAGGAATTGAAATTAATACTGAAGGACAACCTTCATGTGCATATGCAAAACTATCTGTATCAGTTCCTGTACTGCGGCTCAGTGCGCGCAACTGCACATCTATTTTATTTTTCTTCGCCACGTTTTGTACAAAATCCAAAAGCTTATTATGCACGGCAGGCCCATAAGCAAGCGAAGGCCCTTTGCCGCAAGCGATATCCCCTTCAATCATTTTATTGATCATGGGTGTTTGTGTATCATGTGTTACATCCGTTACGATCGCCACATCGGGTTTGATGCGTCGTGCAATCATTTCCGCGCCGCGCAAACCGATTTCTTCCTGCACGGAATTCACAACATATAATGCATAGGGTAATTTCTTTTTATTTTCATGTAACAAACGCGCCACTTCAGCGATCATAAATCCACCAATGCGGTTGTCAAATGCACGGCCGATATAAAAGTCATTCGCAAGTGTATCAAAACCTTCTGCATATGTGACCACCGCACCAATATGTACACCGAGTTCTTCTATTTCTTTTTTATTGGAAGCGCCACAATCCAGGAAGAGATTATCCACTTTTGGTTGTGTTTCTTTTTCACCCTGGCCC
>JBDTAN010000029.1:0-3209 GCA_039924585.1 Chitinophagaceae bacterium
ATGCGAATAATAATACCTGTGCCATTAGTTGTACCGGCCATGGAGAAATGTTTATACAAGTAGTTGCAGCACATGATGTGAGTTGCCTGATGGAATATAAAGGCATGAGTTTGCAGGAAGCAATGAATGTAGTGGTGAATGATAAACTGGTAAAAATTGAAGGTGAAGGTGGTATGATCGGTGTGGACGCAAAAGGCAATTCAGCGATGATCTTCAACAGTGCCGGCATGTACCGCGCATTTAAAAATAGTGATGGTGAATCAGGCATTTTGATCTATCATCAATAAAAAATTTCCCTGCGGATGAAAAAGATTGCGGTAATTGTAGCTGGTGGTTCAGGGAAAAGAATGGGTAGCGAAAAGCCTAAACAATTTTTACCCATAAATACTAAACCCATTCTTTGGTATTCTGTAAATGCATTTTTCAAGGCTTACCCGGAAATAGAAATTATATTGGTTTGTCCTGCGGAATATATAGATGAAGGAAAAAAAATAGCGGACGATTTTGAAGGGAAAAAAATTCAAATAATACAAGGCGGCATTACCCGGTTTGATTCTGTAAAAGCCGGTCTTTCAATGATCAATGAGGAATCAATGATTTTTGTGCATGATGCAGTAAGGTGTTTGATTTCACCCGGTTTGATCCGGCGATGCTATGAAGATGCGTTTAAAAATGGGAATGCTATTCCTGCAATCACTGCCACAGACAGTATGCGCATTTTGCAAAATGAAAAATATATTATAGCCAACAGGGAAGAAATTAAAATCATTCAAACACCTCAGGTTTTTCGCAGTGAGATTATTTTACCTGCATTTGCACAGGAATATTCCGACAGTTTCACCGATGAAGCATCCGTTGTAGAAGCTGAAGGTGGAGAAATATTTTTAACAGAAGGTGAATCTGAAAACATCAAAATTACCCGCCCTGCAGACCTAATTTTGGCAGAACAAATTCTGAAAGCACGTGAAATCGCTATCTGACGCTCATTTACCAAATTTTATAGGCGTAAGACAAGAGGTTTTCACCACAAATAATAAATTTCCATATTATTTTGTTTTCTCAGTATCTGCTTTTACCTTTGCCGTCCGAAAAATTAAAGGTTTATAATGCCAACAATACAGCAATTAGTTAGAAAAGGCCGCACAATCATCAGGGCCAAAAGCAAATCAAGGGCACTCGATTCCTGCCCGCAACGCAGGGGCGTTTGTACAAGGGTGTATACAACTACGCCTAAAAAACCGAACTCCGCATTGAGGAAAGTGGCTAAAGTTAGGCTTACCAATAAGATCGAGGTGATCGCTTATATTCCGGGTGAAGGCCATAATTTACAGGAACACTCCATCGTGTTGATTCGCGGAGGCCGTGTGAAAGATTTACCGGGTGTACGTTATCATATCGTACGCGGAAGCCTGGATACTGCGGGTGTAAAAGACCGTAAACAAAGCCGTTCCAAGTACGGTACAAAGAAAGAAAAAGCAAAGAAAAAATAATTCTTCAGACAAATAATTCATTGAAATATGCGGAAAGCGCAAGCCAAAAAATTACCCTTAGCTCCTGATGACAGGTACAACGATAAACAGGTTACCCGGTTTATCAATAATATTATGTGGGACGGGAAAAAGAGTACAGCAATCACTTCATTTTATACAGCCATGGACAAGATCACCAAACAAACCGGTGAAGAAGGCTATGAAATATGGAAACGTGCATTAGCAAATGTTACTCCTTCTGTAGAAGTACGCAGCCGCCGGATTGGTGGCGCTACATTCCAGATTCCTACGGAAGTACGTGCTGATAGAAAAATTTCCTTATGTATGAAATGGATCATTCGCTATAGCCGCGAGCGCAATGGTCGTACAATGGCAGATAAACTCGCCAATGAACTGATCTCAGCAAGCAAGGGCGAAGGCGCTGCTTTCAAAAAGAAAGAAGATACACACAGAATGGCAGAAGCAAATAAAGCTTTCTCCCATTTCAGGATCTAATTCTTTTATTAAAAAAAATTCTAAAGCCCGCATTTTTGCAGGTTTTTTTATTATTTCAAATCGTACTCAATTTTTATTATAAATTAAAAAATGCTGCCTGAGCGTAGCCGAAGGCAGATAACGAAATTAACTGTAGAGAAAATTAAAGCTGCCTGAGCGTAGCTGAAGGCAGTTAACGAAATTAACTTTTGAGAAAATTGATGCTGCCTGAGCGAAGCCGAAGGCAGATAACAAAATTAACTGTAGAGAAAATTAATGCTGCCTGAGCGTAGCCGAAGGTAGATAACGCAATTAACTTTTGAGAAGATTGATGCTGCCTGAGCGAAGCCGAAGGCAGATTATCATTTACAGAATGATTTGAGTGTTTTTAAAAATATGCTTCTCTATAAGTTTATCCATTTATGCAAATAAATTAACAATCAAAGCTTCCAGAAAAACAAAGATTTCTTTAAAATCTTTTTGCCTTTACAATCAAAAAACTTTCCAAATATTATCATTCAAGGACATTATTTTTCATTTTATTTAATTACCTTTGCGCCGCTAAAAATACGAATGAGGCGTTTAAAAATTCAATGCGCCGGGTATGAATTAGCAGTTATGAGGGTAAAAATCACAGCATAATAAAATTCCGTACTTAAAGGAAATATTCTTTTTATATACACTCAAAAATTCCCTCCCGGGAAGGTTTACATACAAATAAATACAATTAAAAATGGCAGATCTCAGGTTACAAAGAAATTTTGGTATCGCCGCGCATATTGATGCCGGTAAAACCACCACTACAGAGCGCATATTACGCTATACAGGTATGATCCATAAAATTGGAGAAGTACACGACGGCGCTGCAACCACCGACTGGATGGAGCAGGAAAAAGAACGCGGTATTACCATCACTTCTGCAGCAGTTAGTTGCCAGTGGAATTTTCCCATGGTGAATGGTAAATCTGATGCAAATACAAAAAATTATTATTTTAATATCATTGATACGCCCGGCCACGTGGATTTCACCGTGGAAGTAGAACGCTCTATGCGCGTTCTCGATGGCCTTATCGCTTTGTTCTCCGCAGTTGATGGCGTAGAGCCACAAAGTGAAACAGTATGGCGCCAGGCAAACCGTTACAATGTACCACGTATTGGTTTTGTAAATAAAATGGACCGCGCTGGTGCAGACTTCCTGAACGTAGTAAAGCAGGTTAAAGAAATGCTGGGTGCGAAAGCTGTTCC
>JBDTAN010000030.1:0-2531 GCA_039924585.1 Chitinophagaceae bacterium
AAAATAAAATTGATAAAAGCAGCCTGCTCACATATAATTCAGCAAGAGGTGTTTATGAAACTACGTTGTTGCTCAAACAAGGTTATTATTCTTATACCTATGTCACAAAAGACATGAATGATCCAAAAGGTAAAGCAACTTCTACACAAACGGATGGCGATTATTGGGAAACGGAAAATGTGTATACGGTACTTGTGTATTACCAGTCGTTCAGCGACCGGCATGAATCTTTGGTGGGCGTAGCAACTATCAATTCACGCACAAATAAATCAATCTTTTAAGCTTTCACTTTTTATAAAATAATTTCTCCCCTATATTTGCAGCGGCAGGTCTTACACGGCCAGCTCCTGCTGAACCCTCCCAGGACAGGAATGTAGCAAGAGTAGGCGGTTGTAGCGGCGCGATGTAAGTCGCCTGCCACTTTTTTTTACTTTTCATTCCTTATTATATTACTTCAAAAAAATTTTATTATGCAATTTTTCATTGATACAGCAAACCTTGACCAGATCAAAGAAGCATTCGACATGGGTATTTTAGATGGTGTAACCACCAACCCTTCCTTAATGGCGAAAGAAGGAATTAAGGGTAAAAAAGCGATTGAAAAACATTATATAGATATTTGTAAGATCGTGAATGGCGATGTAAGTGCGGAGGTATTTTCCACTGATTTTAAAGGTATTATTGAAGAAGGCAAAAGATTAGCCGGTTTACACGAAAAAATTATCGTGAAAGTTCCCATGATCAAAGAAGGCGTAAAAGCAATGCATTGGTTTACGGAAAATGGCATCGCCACGAATTGTACATTAGTTTTCTCCGCCGGTCAGGCAATTCTTGCTGCAAAAGCCGGTGCTAAATATGTTTCTCCATTTGTCGGCAGGATTGATGATACCTGCTGGGATGGAATGGAAGTGGTGGGACAGATCAGGCATATTTATGATATCCAGGGTTTTGAAACAATGATCCTTGCTGCATCTATCCGCAGCTCATTGCATATTGTACAAGCTGCTGAATTGGGTGCTGATGTTTGCACTTGCCCATTGGATACGATCATAGGACTTTTAAACCATCCTTTAACTGATAATGGCCTGAAGAAATTTTTAGAAGACGCTGCGAAAATGTAATGCGCTTTTGTTTTTATTAAAATTTCCAGGCTCCTGAATTCCTTGACTGCTTAAATTTTCTTTGATGGAAAAAAAATACGACCCGGTAAAATATAAAACACCAACGGGTACAACCCTGAATTGTAAAGGCTGGATACAGGAAGCTGCGTTGCGGATGCTGCTGAATAATTTAGATCCCGAAGTAGCGGAAAGGCCGGAAGAACTTATCGTTTATGGTGGCCGTGGAAAAGCAGCACGTAATTTTGAAAGCCTTGATCTTATCATTAAAGCATTAAAAGATTTAGAGAATAATGAAAGCTTGCTAATACAAAGCGGCAAGCCTGTGGGAATTTTACAAACACATCCCGATGCACCACGCGTTTTGATCTCCAATTCTCAGCTTGTTCCGAAATGGGCAACCTGGGAACATTTCGATGAATTGGAAAAAAAGGGTTGATGATGTACGGGCAAATGACTGCTGGAAGCTGGATCTACATTGGTTCGCAGGGCATCGTGCAGGGAACCTATGAAACCTACTCTGCTATCGCCAATAAACATTTTAATGGTAGTCTTAAAAATACATTGAACGTAACTGCCGGCCTCGGCGGCATGGGCGGCGCTCAGCCATTGGCAATCACCATGAATGAAGGCACTGCGTTAATTGCAGAAGTGGAAGAATGGCGCATTGATAAACGTATTGAGACAAAATATTTGGATGAAAAATATTTGGATATTGATAAAGCGATTGATCGTGCATTAGATGCGAAAGAAAAAGGCGAGGCAATCAGTATCGGTGTTTGTTGCAATGCAGTGATCTTGTTGAAAAGATTGCTCGAAAGAAATATCATCCCGGATACATTGACAGATCAAACATCTGCACATGACCCTTTGGTTGGATATGTACCACATACTTTAACGAATGAAGAAGCGAATGCACTTCGTGAAAATGATCCTGAAAAATATATTTCACTTTCTTATGACAGCATGAAATTGCATGTGGAAGAAATGTTGGAATTGCAGAAAAAAGGCGCAATCACTTTTGATTATGGGAATAATATCCGTGGACGTGCTAAAGAAAGAGGCCTGGAAAATGCTTTTGATTTTCCTGGTTTTGTACCTGCATATATTCGTCCACTTTTTTGCGAAGGAAAAGGGCCGTTTCGCTGGGCAGCTTTGAGTGGAGATCCCGCAGATATTGCGGAAACAGATAGAGTGATCAAAGAACTTTTTCCTGAAAACACATCTTTAATGCGTTGGCTTGATCTCGCTCAAAAAAGAATTGCCTTCCAGGGTTTACCTGCCAGGATTTGCTGGCTCGGACAAGGTGAACGGGAAAAAGCAGGACTTGCATTCAATAAACTTGTCCGCGATGGAAAAGTAAAAGCGCCGATTATTATTGGCAGAGATCATTTGGACACAGGTTCTGTGGCA
>JBDTAN010000031.1:0-3386 GCA_039924585.1 Chitinophagaceae bacterium
TTGGTAAGATCAGCACGCACATTCAAACCCAATTCCGTAGTTGCTTTTACATCACCAATATTTTTTGAAAAATTGTAACTACCATTATATCCCATCAAGTTTCTTTTTTCACGCTGCCTGATTTCATCTCCATTAATACTGTCCTCCAGGAAAAAAGTAAAATCCGTATGCAAATCAAAATAGGAATTGGAATAATAAACCTGGTTCTTAATAATCCCGCCATTATCCAATGCAGTAGTTAGTTGCACATTCACATTTGTGCGATAAGTTTTGCCTCCTTCGAATGGATCCAATGCGCCATAAAAACCAATGATACCTTCATTTACAGCACGATCAGGGATTTGGCCGGAGGCATTCCATTTACTCCAAAAAGTGGTAGCAGAAGCGGTCAAATAACTACGCCGAGAAATTTTCCCATTATATTTTGTAAAAAAATTAAAGCGATTAAAATGTTGCGGGTTATCAAAATAAGCATCCGCATAGCGATACTCTGTTGCCATATACAAGGATTGTTGTTTTTGTTTTGCTGCACTGTTCAATAAATTAAACATGCCCAATACCCTATATGTATTAAACATACCGGATTCTATTTTTACAAGATTTGAAGGCAATGCATTTTTTAAATTAAAATCAACATAACCTGTTGTGGCAAAATCTCCTTTGGTAACAGCATAAGGACCTTTATTAAAATCTACACTTTCGATTGTTTCCGGGATTATAAAATGACTGTCGGCAAATCCTTGCCCGTGTGCATGGGAGACCATGTTAACCGGCAATCCATCAACATCTTCGCGAAAATCTGTACCGTGATCAGCATCAAATCCGCGCAAAAATATTTGTTCTGCTTTACCACCGCCCTGGTGCTGGCCAATAACAATGCCCGGGATTATACGCAAAACTTCCTGCGAATTATTTACACCCCTCATGGCAATATCCGTTTGACTGATAGGTTTAAATTGATTGCCATTTCCGGCGACTATAATTACATTTTCAAGTTGAGCCTGGGCGGGCGCTAATTGAATTGTTGTATTGTTTTTGAAATTTGAAAGATTTATTTCTTTAGTTTGATAACCAATAGAAATTACCCGGATAGTTGTAGTTGTTTGATTTTTGAATTCAAATTTTCCTGTTGTATTTGTAACAGTAGTTTTTCCGGAAGGCAACAGATTGATGATCGCGCCTTCAATGGGTTGATTCGTTGAACTGTCAAAAACATAACCCGTTTGTCCATGTGCAAATGCGGCTAAACAAATGCACATAATGCTGCATAAAATTTTATACATAAAATAATTTATAAATATTAAAAGAATGATAGTTGTTAAGCCGGTATTTTCATTCTTGAATTACCGGCAAAGGGAAAGTGAAGAATCATACATTTTTTGGAGGTGGTGAAACTTTCTTTAAATAAACACTTTGACAAAATAAAATAGGCAGTGTTGTAAATTTCTGAGATTGTATTGTATTGCTTTCGATAATATTTTTCATCAGTACAGGCAAATGTGTTCCGGTTTGGGATTGTTCGTCCAGGTTTTTTTTATGCTGGCCGTTTTCATTCGTCGTATTTGTAAGTTCCTGTTGCAGATGGTTCGCGCCATATTTTGCATGTACCACGGAAATATGGTATGCTTCTGCAAACGTATGAGATAAGATATCGGAAACAATGGGAATTACCGGGTTTAAAATCACAGTGCTATAAAGTAGTATCAAATAATATGCAAGCGTGAATTTCATTTTTGACCAGGGAATTTGCGAGTAAAACTGTTTTGTCATTACATTAACGAAAAGTAGTACCGAAAGGTTTGGTAAGTTTGGATATAAAAAAACGCAAACCGAACATTCAGTTTGCGTTTTTTTTGTTGAGTTATTGTTCTTTATAAACTTGCCATATCAATAACAAACCGATATCGCACATCGCCTTTGAGCATACGTTCATACGCTTCATTGATCTCGCTTATTTTAATTACTTCCACATCACTCACAATATTATGTTCTGCGCAATAGTCCAGCATTTCCTGGGTTTCAGGGAGTCCGCCAATAAGTGAACCGGCGAGACTTTTTCTTCCAAAAATAAGATTACCGGCAGGTATTTGTGCAGGAGTAGGAGGCACACCCACACAAACCATTACACCATTTGTTTTCAGCATTCCTAAATAAAAATTATAATCGTGCTCTGCAGAAACTGTATCCAAAATAAAATCAAAATAATTTTGTACTGTTTTTACCTGCGCTTCATCACTTGTCAGAATAAATTTATGCGCGCCTAATTCTTTCGCATCTTTTTCTTTCGATGCTGTATGGCTCAGCATAGTTACTTCTGCACCCATGGAAGCAGCTAATTTTACACCCATATGGCCAAGTCCGCCCAGTCCCAGAATTCCCACTTTATCACCCTTGCCAACTTTCCAATGCCGAAGCGGGGAGTACGTGGTAATACCTGCACAAAGCAATGGTGCTACAGCTTCCAGGGGTAGTTTGTCAGATATTTTCATAACAAATTCTTCGCGTGCAACGATCTCTTTACTATATCCTCCATAAGTCATACCGCTACCATCTTTTTCAGGACTATTGTAAGTGCCCGTCATTCCTTCCTGGCAAAATTGTTCCAGGCCAGCTTTGCAATTTTCACACTCCCGGCAGCTATCCACCAAACACCCAATGCCTGCAAGGTCACCTGCTTTGAATTTTTTTACATCATCTCCCACAGCCAGTACACGTCCCACTATTTCATGTCCGGGCACAACAGGATACGTAGTATTTCCCCATTCATTCCGTGCAGTATGAAGGTCGCTATGACATACGCCACAATATAAAATTTCAATGTGAACGTCATTTGGCCTGAGTTCCCGCCTGGTTATTTGATGCGGCGCTAATGGACTGTCAGAAGCCTGCGCTGCATATGCATTTATATTATTCATTTTATTTTTTTTCAAATATAATGGATAAAATAGGATCATTTTATAAGATGATACGCTATGTAAATTATTTAACGTTCAAATATTTTGTAGGTTTGACGCAGTTAAAAGAAGCAGATGAATTTTTTTGGAATGATTCGAATAGCCCGGAATGTTTTTATGGAAATCCGCACGCAAAAAAAATACAATCATTCTTTTTTGATCCCATACCTGGATGAACTTGAAAAAAAATATATTGGTCAATTTCCACCCGAGCAAAGACAAAAGATTTTAAACTATTATGGGATTTTTATAACAGCATTTCTATGCAGCAGTTATAAAAAATTGGCCGGTTCCGCATTGAGTTTAGAAGAACGGAAACGTGCTACACTTTTTGGTATTCTTACGCCTGTGGGAGATGATTTATTTGATTTGGATAAATTAGATGAAGCGGCAATCAGGCAAATCACCTTTCATCCTGAAACGTATAATGCG
>JBDTAN010000032.1:0-3514 GCA_039924585.1 Chitinophagaceae bacterium
GAAAAATCAGCAGCCGAAATTTTACCGATTGGTAAAAAAGGATATGAGCATTTTACAAAAAATAAGTACAAAGTAGTTGATCAGTATTGGAGTATTTTTTCTGATCTCAGTTTTGAAAATATTGCGGCAGCTTCAAAATTTGCAATGGATGCATTTACCAAAGGAGAAGTGGATGCTGTGGAATTAGTTTACAGTGAATTTAAAAATGCCGGAACCCAGAATTATATAGCAGAGCAATTTTTACCTGTGAAGAAAACCGAGAAGAAAAAAGGCGAGGTAAATGCTGATTTCATTTTCGAGCCGGATAAAGCTATCCTGATCGAGGAGCTGATGCCAAAAATTTTAAATACGCAATTATACAAGGCAATACTGGATGCGCATGCAAGTGAGCACGGGGCCCGTATGACAGCTATGGACAAAGCAACTGACAATGCCCAGGAACTTTTAAAGTCATTGAAAATAAGCTACAACCGTGCAAGGCAGGCTGCTATTACAACAGAGCTTACCGAAATAGTAAGTGGAGCAGCAGCGCTGCAGGGGTAGGGTCGGTCAATGGTCATTAAGTCAATGGTCAATAGTACTGCCCGGTAATTTTAAATAATTTTATAATGATAAAATTAATTGATCTGGAGGTTTACAAGGTTGCCATGCAAATAGGAGATGATATTTGGGATATTGTGGATACATGGGATTTTTTTAATAAGGATACGTTGGGGAAACAATTCGTAAGAGCAGGTGATTCAATTGCATTAAATATCGCTGAAGGTTACGGCAGATTTTTTTTTAAAGAAAATAAAAATTTCAATTATTATAGTAGAGGTTCTGCTTATGAATGCACAAGTTGTTTAAGAAAAGCAACAAAAAGAAAATTAATTACGAAAGAAAAAAATACAGAGTTAAGAATATTATTTGAAAAGTATTTAAAACTTATAAATCCCTACATCAAATCAATTGGTCAATCCGCGGCACAAGAGAAACGCCAAGACCCTGATTAACTAATAAAGAGTAAAGATTGCTGTATTGACCAATGACTTATTGACCAATGACCAATGACTAAATAACGAATGGAAATAAGCCAAATAATACCACATATAGAAGCCTTAATTTTTGCGAGCGATAAGCCTTTATCCGCAGACGAATTGGTGGAACTAATTAATAATGCCCTTGGCTTTATTGAAGATCGGGCAACGCAGGATCAGGTTGAAGCTTCAATAAAGGCAATAGAAGAAAAATATAGCTCAGAATTTTATCCATTTGAAATAGTAGAAAGCGGTGGTGGCTGGCAATTTCTTACCAAGAAGGAATACCATAAAACTATCGCTCAATTAGGCGGTGATAAATTTTTAAAGAAGCTTTCAGTCGCGTCATTGGAAACGCTTTCAATAATTGCCTACAAACAACCCGTAACCAAATCTGATATAGAAATAATACGGGGCGTAAACTGCGACTACGCGGTACAAAAATTATTAGAAAAAGAATTGGTAATAATTGCCGGAAGAAAGGAAGACGCACCCGGCAAGCCGCTGATCTATACAACTTCTAAATCATTCATGGATTATTTCGGCATTAACTCTCCTGATGATCTTCCAAAAATACAGGAAGTATTAAACCAGGAAATAATTGAGGCAACGAAAATTGAAAATGCTGGGGATGAATCACCCGTTGATAACGAAGAAGAGTTAGAAATTCCAACTGAAATGAACGCAGAAGAAGTGAACGAGGATGAAATCATCGCCGAAAAAATCAATACCGAAGAAATAATTACAGAAGAAGAATTGGACACCAAAGCTGATTTGAATCCTGGAGAGCATCAATCTTCGGGCGCGGAAGAAGAACCCGGAAAGCACATTTCCGAATAAGCATTTAGCATAAGAATAAAATAAATTTATCAGCATGCCTGAGGCCCTACATCATAGCCAACTTGCGGAGATCGCAAACGAGTTTGGCACTCCTGTTTACATTTATCATGCAGAAAAAATTGCAGAGCAGTATAATAAACTCGTGTCTGCTTTCAACAAGTCTGATGCAAAGTTTTTCTATGCCTGTAAAGCACTTGCTAATATCAATGTCTTAAAATATGTGCAGAGCCTTGGTGCTTCACTTGACTGTGTAAGCATCAACGAAGTAAAGCTTGGCTTGATGGCGGGTTTTATAAAAGAAGATATTTTATTTACACCAAATTGCGTTGATTTTGCTGAGATAGTAGAAGCAAAGGAGTTAGGGGTAATCATAAACATTGATAACATTTCTATATTAGAGCAATTTGGCAATAAATACGGAGGTAGTTACCAGGTGTGTGTAAGGCTAAATCCACACATCATGGCTGGTGGCAATTTTAAAATATCGACCGGCCATATCGATAGTAAATTTGGCATTAGCATTCACCAAATGCGCCACATAGAAAGAGTGGTAAAAAGCACCGGTCTTAATGTTACAGGTATTCACATGCACACTGGCAGTGAAATAAAAGATATCAATGTTTTTCTGCAAGGCCTGGAAGTGATGTTCGGTATGGCCGAACATTTCCCCAACATAACTTTTATTGACCTTGGCAGTGGTTTCAAAGTTCCATACAAAGAAGGCGACATAGAAACTGATGTTGAGTTGCTGGCGCAAAAAGTTGAGATTGCATTTAAAAATTTTGAAAAAGAACAAGGCAAGAAGATCCAGGTATGGTTTGAGCCCGGCAAATATCTCGTAAGTGAAGCTGGATATTTTGTTGTGAAAGCCAATGTAGTAAAGCAAACACCTGCCACCGTTTTTGCCGGCGTCAACAGCGGCTTCAATCATTTGATAAGGCCAATGTTTTACGAATCGTTTCACAATATTGAAAACATAAGTAATGAAAAGGGCCCCGAGCGCATTTATACGGTAGTAGGAAATATTTGCGAGACAGACACTTTTGCCTGGGATAGAAAAATTAATGAGATCAAAGAAAGTGACCTGCTTGTTTTTTATAATGCAGGCGCGTACGGTTTTGAAATGTCTTCCAATTTTAATTCACGCCTCAAGCCCGCAGAAGTTTTTGTAAAAGATGGCAAAGCCAGCCTTATTCGTAAAAGAGATGTTTTTGAAGATTTGTTGAAGAACCAGGTAACTTAATTTTCAATTTCTTCAGGCAACGTTTAATGTCTTTTCACTTCTGAATTCAATCAAGCTAAACCACGCAGTTCCAAAAGTGGAAATAAAAAACCAACCGATAATCACATAATTTATCCAGGCAATGTGTGTGCTTGCATTAAACCAATCTCCGGTTTTGTAGATAATAAAACACCCAACAATATTCTTCAAGGTTTCCCAAAAAAGTGAATATGGATTCCTGTCCATCAATTCAGTATATGCATAAACCGAAAGAAAAATAAATAAGCCGTAAATGAAAATGCCCGGAGAACCTATCTCCGCAATATTTGCAAAAAGATAGCTGATAAAAAGTAACAGGGCGACGAGATGTATCCAGGAAAAGATAAGTAATGAAGAAGAATATTTTGGATTGTATTTTTCAAAATTATACACG
>JBDTAN010000033.1:0-10919 GCA_039924585.1 Chitinophagaceae bacterium
ACTAACGAATAAAGCCTGCAAAAATGAAATTACAAAACATTCTTTTATTTTTAATCCTTCCTTGTTTGTCCTTCGGACAACAAAAAGAAATTTATAAACTTGACGGTACGAAAATAGCAACAACAGACATAGATCAAATTGTAACTTCTTTAATGGATTCCGCACGTGTAGAAGGTTTGAGCCTGGCTATTTTAAATAATAACATTCCTGTTTATGTCAAAGCCTATGGTTATAAAAATAAATCAAAGAATGAATTATTAGATACAGCAACGGTGAATTATGCGGCATCATTGAGTAAAGCAGTTTTTGCTGTTTTAGTGTTGAAACTACATGAAGAAGGAGTGATTGATTTAGACAAACCACTTTATGAATATCTAAAAAAGCCAATTAGTAATTATGAAGACTTCTCGCAACTTGCCAATGATGAATCTTATAAAGAAATTACTGCAAGAATGTGTTTGAGTCATACAACAGGACTGCCAAACATCCGGTACATTGATCCTATAACCGGTACGACAGATACAATCGGACATTTAAAAATTTATTTTAAACCAGGAACACGATATGCATATTCGGGGGAAGGAATTAAATTTTTACAATTAGTTGTAGAAGATATTACTGGTAAGAATGTGGAAGAATTAGCACAGTCAGAAATTTTCAAACCACTAAAAATGTTTCGGACCGGTTATATATGGCATGATAATTTTGATAACAATTTTGCTATAGGCCATTTGAATGATGGAAGAATTATTATTAAACAAAAGAAGCGCACACCTAATGCCGCAGCCTCTTTGGTCACAACAATTTCAGATTTTTCAAAATTTATTGCAGGTTTATTGCAAGGGAAATTACTTCAAAAGAAAACCTTTAATGAAATGCTTCAACCTCAAATCAGCATTCATTCCAAATACGAATTTCCAACAATCATGACTGAAACTACTACAGACAATGATCAAATTCAACTTTCTTATGGCTTGGGTTGGGGATTATTGAAATGTGAATATGGCCGTGCGTTTTTCAAAGAAGGACATAGTGATGCATGGAGAAATTATACCATCAACTTTGTGGATAAGGGAATTTCAATCATTATCATTTGTAATAGTGAAAATGGTGAAGCGCTGTTTAAGGAATTATTGGAAAAAACAATTGGAGATATTTATACACCCTGGGAATGGGAACGCTATATTCCTTACCAGGATTTGCGTTGATAAATCCTTGAAATAAAATTTTAAAATAAACTTTATATTCAAATTGAACAAAAGGAAAAAATTGCTGACATCCTGAATATGCGCGAAAAAGAAAGACAACAAAATACTTTATTAAATCCCTACATATTGAAGTGAAAATGAAGACCTATATTTCAATTTTAAGAGGCATAAATGTTAGCGGTCAAAAATTAATAAAGATGGACGCATTGCGGGAAATGTTTTCAGGGCTTGGGCTTCACAATGTGCAAACCTATATTCAAAGTGGAAATGTACTATTTAAAAGTAAACAAACTGATGAAGAAAAATTAGCCCGGAAAATTGAAAAAGAAATATCAAAAAAGTTTGGCTTAGAAGTGCCGGTTATGGTGAAAGAAATTAATGAACTAAAAGAAATCATACATAAAAATCCATTTCTCAAAGACGCTTCAAAAGACATTTCGTTGATCCATGTTACTTTCTTATCAGCAATTCCGGCAGGAGAAAATTTTGATAAAATAAAAAGCATTCAATCTCAGCAGGACGAATTTCAACTGGGTGGAAAATCAATTTACCTGTATTGTCCAAATGGATACGGCAATACAAAGTTGAATAATAATTTTTTTGAAAGTAAATTGAAAGCAACTGCCACCACCAGGAATTGGAGAACGCTTAATGAATTAATAAAAATGGCGGAAAAATTATAAGGAATTCATTAAAGAAATCTTTTCTTTCTCCAGAAAGGAAATAATATCCCATGGCTGTACAAAAGCGTGGTCATTGTGGGTCATACATTGCGATAACTTTCAAACCGCAAAAAGTGAAATATTCAGCTCTTTTTATTAAATCTGACAGATGAATACATTACAAATCGAAATACTTAATCCCAAAGCTGCAAAACTATTAAGAGATTTAGCAGACTTAGACCTTATTGCTATTCGGGACACTTCAGAAAGCGGTTTTGCAACTGTTTTGAAAAAACTACGCTCAAAAGCAAAATCAGCTCCAACTTTTGAAGAAATAACCAACGAAGTGGAGTTGGTAAGAAGTAAACGTTATGCTAAATAAGGTTAGTAGAATAATCATTGACACGAACCTTTGGATCAGTTTTCTAATCACAAAGGACTTTACAAAATTGGACGAAATAATATAAGACCTGGCAAAATTTGAACAAACTGACATTGTTACAATTTCAACGTTCTCGCGAAACGAATAGCAAGTAAATAGTAGATTTGACTTTGTGCGGAATAGAAGCATAATGTAAAGTCGTATTTTGCACAAATTCCAACTTCGTTCCTATTGACAAGAATTCTATTAATATTAGAAATTATTCAACCACTTTAAAATGAAAAATGCTTTGCTCATCTTGCTGGTTTGCACATCATTTGGATGCAACCAGGATACAGGAAAAATTCAAATTTTACAAAACCGGATTGACAGCCTGCAAAGCAAACTGGCAGACAGTTACAAGCCAGGGTTTGGTGAATTTATGAGCAGCATCCAGGTGCATCACGATAAACTTTGGTTCGCCGGAAAAGACCATAATTGGGAATTGGCAGCTTTCGAAATAAATGAAATCCAGGAAAGCCTGGATGACATAAAAAAATATTGCACGGACAGGCCGGAAACAAAAGTGCTTAGAATGATTGACCAGCCGCTTCAAAATTTAAGTGCTGCCATTGATCAAAAAAATAGTACTGAATTTAATAACAGTTATACAATACTCACGACTACCTGTAATACTTGTCACCAGGAAACACAGCACGGATTTAATGTAATAACAATGCCCACTTCCCCACCCTTTAGCAATCAGGATTTTGAAATGCAAAATAAAAAATAGTAGAAATAAAATGTATAACCGGATTAGTAACTTTTAAGTATAATTAATCAAATTGGAATCTTTAATGTAGCTGCCCGAAGTGCATATATTTATGGGATAATTTTATTGTCCAAAAGGACAACAATAACCAAATTATAGCAAAGCAATATCCAGCAATCACATCAGTCGCAAAATGTACCAATAAAATTATCCTGCTAAGGCCTATAGCTATTGTATAAAAAAATAATAGAAAAGTGATCAAATACTTTTTGAAAGTTGAAATATTTGTTCTCCAAAAAAGATAGGCCAGGATACTGGCAAAAATAAATGAGGAAACGGAATGGCCACTTGGAAAACTGTAACTCGTAAGGGTATTAGCGAGTGTTGAATAAGGCCGGTGCCTTTTAAAATAATCCTTCAATAAAAACATAACCAGCGTGCTGCTGATTGCGATGATAGAAATTTCTATTGCAATTGCTTTTTTATGTTTCCAAATCAGCAATATGGCCAGTAAAATATAAGCAGGCATTAAAAACTTTGTTGACCCAAAAAAAGTTACGACCAACATTACTTTTACCAATAATGAACTGGTATAAGCATTCACCAAAGCTATTACAGCAGCGTCAAAATGGTAATTCTTTTCGATAACATCTTCATCTGCGATATAAATAAATATCAACAAGGAAATCATAAAGAGTAACAGGCTAAACCAAACTCGTGGTGAAACTTCTTTTACTAAACCAATTATTTTTTTCATATAAAATTGCTTGATTACTTTTTATCCGGTACAATAATTTGAATGGCAGCAGGTATTAAATTTGCCTCAATTTTATTTACTTTTCCAAGATATTCTCCATCCACCTGGAAGTGTACTTTTTTTGAGGACCGCATTGTTAAGTGCCTGGTTTGAAAGACTTCTGTTTTCTCCGGGTTATAAGGAGCATGGGAAACCATCATTTTAAATATTTCTGGAAAGGATATTTTTTTGACCACAATTACTTCAAACAGTTCATCTTCCATACTGCCCAAAGGATTTATCAATGCACCATTTCCATATTGTGTAGCGTTGGCGATTACAATCATTGCAGCTTCAGTTTCAATAATTTCATTATTGATCGTCATGGATACCTGCATTTTCTTGTTTGAAATGAATACCGTCCATAAGGCTTTGATAGTGGCTTTCGCATAACCCCAAATCCCCCGTGTACTTTCTTGTTCAAACTTTTTAATCATGTATGCATTAAAACCAATATCACTCAGGTGAATACTCAGCTTTTTATTGATCATTGTTATGTGAATCTTTTCTATCCTTCCCGCAATAATTATATCTAATGCTTCTACTGGTGATACACAAGTGCCCAGCTCCTTTGCCAGACCATTGGCTGACCCGGCAGGTAATATGCCAAGCGAGATGTTTTTTTGCAACAGGCATTCAGCAACAAGTCCAACAGTACCATCTCCGCCCACAGCCACCACTGTATCAGGCTTGAATATTGCTATCTTTTCTTTTAGTAAATTTATTTTAAAGCCTGGCTTGATGAAGAATAATTCAATGGAGTGTTTTAAAAATTGGAAATACGCTTCTATTTCTTTTGGCCAGTCCGTTTTACTATTACCCGAACCGCGATTGATTACAAAGAGTATTTTAAGAATGCCTGTTGTTTCTTTTTGTAAGGTATCTTTGTATACTAAGTTTTCGTTTGCCAAAGCATGCGCATTTAAATTGTAAATGATATTTTCATAGTCAACCGTATATCAAATTGCAAGCCCAAAAATTGTATGAAAAAAAAATCAAAATATTCTGATGCCACTGTAAAGGTATATCATGGGTATGGCCATACAAATAACCTTTTTGTATATGGCCATGTTTTAAAAGGGAAAAATTTTCTACAAGGAACTTATACAAACAATGCTTTTATAAATTTCATACACCTTATCAGGTTATTTTTTATATCACCAATACCCGGTGCCAGTGTAAAGCTTCATTGGCAAAATCAAAGTTTTGACAGCACTACGGAAAGCGATGGTTTTTTTAAATTTGAATGGCAATCTGATACCGAAATTACCGCAGGATGGCACGATATACAAGTAGATTTATTAAATTCCGGCGGACAAAGTATAGCCACAGGCCGGGGCAAAATATTTATACCACATAGCACACAATATGGCTTTATATCCGACATTGATGATACGGTGCTTATTTCCCACTCGGGCACTACAGGTAAAAAACTTTGGTCAATGTTAACCAAAAATCCACGTAGCAGAAAAACATTTGCAGATGTGGTAAACTATTACCAGTTACTTAGTACCGCTCATACGGAAGTGGACGTACCCAATCCATTTTTTTATGTGTCGAGCAGTGAATGGAATCTGTATGATTATCTGAATGAATTTTTTAAATACAATCAATTACCGAAAGGCGCTTTTCTTTTAAACGAAATAAAAAAATGGTACCAGTTACTTAAAACAGGTACAACAAAACACCAGGGAAAATTCAACAGGGTGGAAAGAATATTGAAAGCATTTCCTGCACAGCAGTTTGTGTTGTTGGGCGACAATTCTCAAAGTGATCCGGATATTTACAAATTGATTGCTGACGAGTATCCGCATCAAATACTGGCTATTTATATTAGAAATATTAGCCCACACAAAGAACCACTTACAAAACAAATATTAGCATCTATCAACAACAAAGCAATTTATACATTACTTTATAAGCACACCAGCGAAGCCATTCTTCATTCAAGATCGATTGGGCTTATTGTTTTATTAATTGAAAAATTAATAACGAATTATCATCTTAAAAATAACGGGTAATTCAAATGCTGCATAACGGTAATACTTATTATAATTTAGAAATAAAATAAAACTGAATTTGAATTTAATTGTAAGGCTAAAAGAAAAAGTACGGGAACTAAAAGCTGAAATACAAGTTTTGATAATTGCATATTCAGACAGGCGGACACCCATGATTGCTAAATTGGTTATCGGAGTTACAGTGGGATATTTATTAAGCCCAATTGATTTAATTCCAGATTTCATTCCTGTTCTAGGACTTCTTGACGATTTGATAATTGTTCCACTTTTGATAACACTTTCTATTAAACTTATTCCCAAAGTTATTATAACCGACGCCCGGCAAAAAGTAAAAGAAAATCCTGAAAAGCTAAAAAAGAACAATTGGTTATTTGCAGTTATTATAATCTTTATTTGGCTGACCCTTTTGTATTTCATTTACAGGCAATTTGGAAACGTATTTACAAATTACTTCCATTTTTAATGAAAGCTTACTAAGCATGGTCTGCCACAGGGAAAAATATTTTTTTAGAAAATTTCCATAGAGTTTTTATTGCTCGTTTACTTAAGCAAGAGAAAAAATTTATATGATATAGGTCATGTATTTCTATGTCTGTTATCATAAATACATCCGGTTCCCACTTATACCTTTATATTTGATTTTAAAACACACAAACTTCAAAACCAATTCCATGAAAACACAAAAAAAAGTATTCGTAAAAAAGCTGTGTTCAGCATTACTCATTTTCACCTTCATTTTTTCACAAACAGCGTTCTCTCAAAAATGGTCAACACTCGGCACTGGAATGAATGATTGGGTTTATGCAAGTACTGTATATAATGGCGATTTAATTGTTGGGGGAAATTTTACTGATGCAGGTGGTGTGAGCGCCAGTCATATTGCGCGTTGGGATGGTACAAACTGGTATCCTTTGGGTTTGGGTGTAAATGCTAAAGTTTGGGCGTTAGCATCTTTTAATGGCAGCCTGTATGTGGGCGGCGAATTTACGGAAGCAGGCGGAAAGCCAATGTTGGGCATTGCGCGGTGGGATGGTACCAAATGGTATAATAACCTGGGCGATATGAATGATATTGTCACATCGTTTACGGTATATAACAACACATTGATTGCAGGAGGATATTTCACCGAAGCAGATGGTCTTCCTGTTAATAATATTGCACAATATACGAATGGACATTGGGCTGCATTGGGAAGTGGTGTGGTTGGAACACAGGGCTCAGTAATGGCCGTTGAAGTTTACAACAATGAGCTGATTGCTGGTGGTTTCTTTACTGCTGCCGGCGGAATAAATGCCAACCATATTGCAACATGGAATGGAACAACCTGGTCAGCACTGGGCAGCGGAATTTCCAATATTGTTTATTCATTGACCAACTACAACAACAACCTTATTGCAGGTGGACTTTTTTCCGAAGCAGGTGGAGTACCGGCTAATAATATTGCTTCCTGGAACGGAAGTACATGGTCTGCGCTCGGCCTCGGAATGAGTGGATTATTTTATCAGTATGTATTTGCGCTTAAAACTTATAATGGACATCTTTATGCTGGCGGTTATTTTACGCATTCAGATGCTATAGAAACGGATGGAATTGCACAATGGGATGGTTCCGCATGGAGCGGTGTGGGTGGTGGTTTATTTGAACCTGGTAATGTTTTTGGCACACACACACTTTGTCTTTATGGCCAGGACCTTATTGATGGTGGCTTGTTTAATTCGGCAGGAGATGCTTTTAATGCAAGGAATGTAGCAAGCTGGAATGAACAAGTTCTTGCCGCCAATTTCAAAGATGTAAAAGCCACACAAAATAATGACGCCATCACCATTACCTGGCAAACACTCAATGAAATCGGTTCAAAATCTTTTACAGTTGAAAGAAGTAATAATGCATCAGGTTATACAGACATCAATACTTTATCGGCAAAAGGTGTTGCAAGCAGTTATAGTTATACCGATAAAAATCCTGTAGATGGAATAAATTATTATAGAATAAGAGAAAACGCGATCAATGGTACCAATACTTTCAGCCCGGTTGTAAAAATGGATTTCAATAATAGCGGTGTTATTTCTTTGTTTCCAAATCCGGCAAAAAATACGGTAACGGTGAAAGGTTTAAATAAAAATATTACTTCCATCATCAGGATTACCGATATGCAAGGCAGAGAAGTATTAAGTCAGAATTTTACACAAAACAATTCTGCAACATTGAATATTCGTGCGTTGGTGCAAGGCACTTATTTTGTGCAGGTAACGCAGGAAGGAAAAAATATAAAATTGAAATTGATCAAGGAATAAGTTTGTTGTTTTGAGTTTTGTTTTTGGGGTTTACCTCCAGTACAGAATTGTAATTTATCTTTTGCAATTTGAATTTTTTATAACTCATTTTTATTTGTTGAAAAGAATGGATAGGAATGAGTTTTTTTTATCCTGAAAGAATACTTTTTATATATCACAATTTCTAATAAATTGGAATTAGATTTTCAAATAATCAACTTTTCTTCTATTATTTGCCCTTCGTTATCATATATCTAATCCAGCACTCCAACCTGTATTTTAATGTACAGGAATACGTGTGAATGATGTAACTTTTTACAAGACTTGTGTAATGCTTTTCAGTATATAGCTATTTACCTTCAATGTAATAATTCACATATAAACTAAATCAAATTATGAAAAAGTTTCTAACATTTAAAACAGGGCTTGCTGCTTTTATGCTGTTAGCCATTTCCTGCAACAAGGAGCCATTACCCACCCAGGCCCTGCCAGATACCCAAATGGAAAATACAACAGCGTTGACGGGCCATGTCGGATATATTGGCGAACGGTTTGGGGGCGGTATTATATTTTACATCAATAGTTCCGGGAAACATGGAATGATAGCTGATACAGTTGATTTAGCACCGGCAACATGGAGTAATGTAACGAACGTTTTGACAGGAGCTTCGGGAAGTTTAGTAGGTACCGGGAGAGCAAACACCCATAAAATCGTTTTAGCACAAGGCAGGAACGGAAATTACGCTGCGCTTGAATGCGCAAAATCTACACATAGTGGTTTTACTGACTGGTTTTTGCCTTCATCGAATGAGTTGTTTTATTTGAATAGTCAAAAAGACATAGTCGGTGGTTTTAAGGGTAGTTATTATTATTCTTCCACCGAGGCCAATAAGGACGAGTGTTTTTTAGAATACTGGCCGGTGGGCTGGTTTGACCTCAACTTTAAGCTATGGGTTATATCCGTACGAGCAATCAGATATTATTAAATAATGTTTACGCTGGTTGGTTGGGAACTCAAGCCAACCAGCTTTTTAATAAATACAGTATGGTGGATAAATAAAATATCGATTTTTTAAAACTTTAAATGAACTAATTATTAAAACAATGAAAACATCAATTAAAACAGGGCTTGCTGCTTTTTTGCTGTTAGCCATTTCCTGCAACAAGGAGCCTTTACCCACCCAAGCCATGCCAGATATCCAAATGGAAAATTCAACAGCGTTGACAGGCCATGTCGGCTATATTGGAGAACGGTTTGGTGGCGGTATTATATTTTACATCAATAGTTCCGGGAAACATGGTATGATAGCCGATACAGTTGATTTACCACCAGCTTCATGGAACAATTTAAAATCCATTGAAACAGGGGCAACCGCATTCGATATAGGTGGTGGAAAAGCAAACACCCGTAAAATTATTTTAGCACAAGGCAGGAAAGGAAGTTATGCTGCGCTTGAATGCGCAAAATCTACAAACAGTGGTTACACTGACTGGTTTTTACCATCATTATATGAGTTGGATCAATTGCAAAATCAACAAGACGTAGTTGGTGGTTTTACCGGTACTAATTATTGGAGTTCCACCGAGGGCAGTCAAAACTATTCATGGATAAAAAATTTCAAGGCCAGCTGGCATGACCAAACCCAAAAGGGTTATGTAGGCTCTGTGCGTGCAGTTAGGTATTTTTAAATATCATCATCAAAAAAACATGACTATTAAAACTATTAAATTTTTACACGCAGGAAAATTCACGAATGAGGAATCAGAGTTTCATTTTTAAAAAAAAAATTATACATATTACCGGCAGTAATGCAATTGCTGTTATCATTTATGAAAGAGTAAATATTTTCTATATCACTTCTTATATTAATCCACATTTAAATTATTTAAAATGAACAATTTTACAAAATTATTCACCGCAACAGTAGTGCTGTTGTTAACGACTATTTTAGTTCAAGCTCAACCAACATTAGACCCTACCTTTTCCCGAACGGGTTACAAACTTACCCAGATAGCTTCGGGGAGGGATGACATTGCCCGTACAGTCCTGGTTCAGTCAAATGGTAATGTCCTCACTGGTGGTAACAGTTTTAATACAATTGGTAATTCCAATATCGCTATCACACGACTTAAGCCGAACGGCGCTTATGATAATACTTTTGGAACCAATGGTATAGCCACTATTCAAGGAGGGTTTTTCTGTGACATGGCTTTGTTATCCAATGGAAAAATTATAGTAGCAGGCGGTGGTGTAGGTACAAAGAATGTCAACAATTTTATTGTGTACCGGCTAAGGAAAAATGGTTCTCCTGATACCACATTTGGTGTTGGTGGTTCGGTTGAAATAAATATCCCTAATAGTAGTATAATCTGTTATGATGTCGCTATTCAGGCGGATGGGAAGATTGTATTGGCAGGATATCAGGGTGGTTCAGGAGGCTTTGGTAACATGTTAGTTGTGAGATTAAAACCAAATGGAACATTGGATAATTCATTCGGCACTGGTGGAATGTTTACATTGTATTTAAAAGGAAAACATTCGGAATGTCGTCAACTGACTATTCAACCTGATGGTAAAATTGTGGCAGGTGGTTCTATTGACACATTGTTGTTTTTTTCCTCTCTCAGATATGATTTTGCTGCCATTCGTTTAAATGTAAACGGAACCCTGGATAATTCATTTGGTTCAGGAGGAATTGTAAGGGCAGATAAAGGCACAGTAGATATTAGTAATGCAATTGCTTTGCTTTCTGACGGGCGCATCGTGTTAGGCGGCATGTCGAATTATGTTGGAACTACACAGTTTGCCGCATTATGTCTGAATCC
>JBDTAN010000034.1:0-6202 GCA_039924585.1 Chitinophagaceae bacterium
TTTTGTCAATACCTTTGTAGAAATGTGCTGAACTGTTTATTATCAGCATAACGATTGTTTAGTAAAATGCTATTATAATGCCGAGAAAATTTATTTTCCTCATCAACCCTATTTCCGGCACTGCAAAAAAAGAAGCTGTAATACAGGAGATAAAAAATTTTTGTGCCACAGAAAATTTACTTTTTGAAATTCTACCCACTAATGCGATGGGTAATTATGAATTTTTAGTTGATAAAATAAGATCAGAAAGAATATCAGATCTCGTATTGGTTGGCGGCGATGGTACGGTAAACCAGGTGGTAGGTGCAATGGTAACCGCCCAGGTAAAAATTAACTTTGGAATTATTCCATGTGGAAGTGGAAATGGTCTGGCTTATACTGCAGGCATCCCTAAAAAAACAACAAAAGCACTTGAACTTATTTTAAATGGCGAAGCGAAATACATCGATGCATTTGAGGTCAATGGCCGATTTTCCTGTATGCTGAGTGGACTTGGCTTTGATGCAAAAGTGGCGCATGTATTTGCCCAAAAAGCCTATCGCGGTTTACTTTCCTATACACAACAAAGTTTACTTCATTTTTTTAAGGCACATCCTTACCAGTTTGAAATAAAACTGGAAGAGCATTCATTTTTTACAGAAGCTTTTTTTATTAGCATTGCGAATAGTAACCAGTTTGGTAACAATGTAAAAATAGCGCCGCATGCCAGCCTGAGTGACGGTTTGCTGGATATCGTTATCGTACAGAAAATGAACAAGGCTAAACTACCTTTTGCCATTCTCAAACAAATCCGTGGAAATAACAGGCTTCAAACCCTGGTAGATGAAGTTTCCAAAAATAATATTCTTTATTTTCAAACACCTGCGATCACCATACATAATTTAAAATTTGCGCCTTTGCACATAGATGGCGAGCCTGCAGAGACGGAAGAAAATATTCAAATAAATATTTTGAAAAAAAGTTTCCGTTTATATATTCCATAAAGCTGTCACATCACTTTTTTCCACATTACTTTCCTGTCTTTTAAATATTGAAAAATAAATTCAAAGCAGGCAGCATCACTTCCAACTAATTCTGGTGGAAAAACGCCCTTTTTTGTAAACATATTTTTCAATATCAAATTTGCCGCACCTGTACATGTATAACCAGTTGTACGCGCCATGGAAGAAGTTTTTGTTGCTGGATCATACCGGTCCAATAAAGTATATAAAGCATGTTTTGGCTGGCCGTTTTTATTTCCGCTGATAAACACTTTCATGATCGTTAACTCTTCTTCTTCCTCACCGAGCTTCCAATCATCGAACAAAATTTTGGAGGAAAAAGCAAGTGGTGAAATCGATTGGCCGCCAAGGTCAATTTTTTCAGGATTAAAAAATCCTGCTTGCTTCAATGCAATGATCAGGTCTATATGTCCCGGGTATCGAAGTGTTTTTTCTTTTAGTGTAGGAATGTGTTCCATGGTAAATAATAAGCTTCGCAAACCATCCGTATTGAATGCTTCCAACGTACCCACTTCATTAAAATCCATCAACTCTCTTTCACTTAAAGCAGGTTTGGTAACGATCACACCGTTTTCTTTCAATCGTGCCGGCCGTGTATATTCTTCAATAACATCCACAGGAGAAAAGGGCGCTTTATATTCAAAAGGTTTTTTTCTGATCTTTGGCAAGCCTCCTACATAACATTCAAATTCGAAAATATCCATTTCTTCATTATACTTTCCTAAAATCAAATTGCTCATGCCGGGTGCAACACCGATATCGGTAATTACGGTTACATTTTTTTCTTTAGCCAAAGCGTCCAGGTCCAATGCATTTTCAGGGAAAAAGGAAATGTCAGCTACATTTTTACCTGCTTCAATAGCAGCTTTTAAAACGGCATAACCCATAAAGCCGGGTACCGCAGTAATTAATAAATCAAAACCACTGAATGTTTTTTCATATTTTGTAAAATCGGCAAGATCCATTTCCTGTGTTTCTATTTTCGTGTTTCCTGCTTGCAGCATTTGCAGATTTTCTACACTTCTATCAAAAGAAGTAACTTCATAATCATGCGCTAAATCAATAGCCATAGCCCTTCCAACCATGCCTGCACCTAAAACTGCAATTTTCATATATGTATATTTATTAAAATAATTTTTTAAAGATAATTGACTTTCCTGAATGGAAATGCTGTATCCTGAACTAATAAAGATAAAGTTATCTTTGACATTTTTACAAATGAGCTTACCGGAAATTTATCACCAGTTTATTCAGGACTTCCACCAATTTTCTTTGTTGGAATTTGTTTCAACTATTCTACAACTTGCCAGTGTGTGGTATGCGAAAAAAAATAACATACTAGTTTATCCAACGGGGATTGTTGGTGTGGCCATTGCCGTTTTTGTTTGTTTTACGGCACAGCTCTATGCGGATAGTGTATTAAATATTTTTTATGTAATTATGAGCATTTATGGCTGGTATCACTGGGTTTTAAAAAAAGGAGATGCTTATAAATATCCTATTAGCTGGTGCAGCAAATTCGAATATATTACCGGAACTATTTTTTTTATTGTTGGTTGGGTTGGTATTTATTTATTGTTGAAAAATTATACAAATAGTACAGTACCCATATTGGATTCATTCGTGTCATCGTCTGCAATTACGGCCATGTGGTGGATGGCTTTAAGAAAAATAGATAACTGGATTGCGTGGATTATTTCAGACCTGGTGGCCATTCCATTATTTTTTTACAAACACCTGGTTCTTTTTGCAATTATGTTTTTATTGTTTCTAGTTTTGGCTTTAGCCGGTTTAATGGAATGGATGAAAAAATATAAAGCTGAAAGCGTATGAAAAAAATTGTTGCCATTGGGCCGGAAAGCACGGGTAAAAGCACGCTTTGCGCATCACTCGCAAAACATTTTTCTGCACCCTGGTGCCCGGAATATGCACGGGAATTTTTATTACAAAATGGGAAAGAATATACGTACGAAGATTTGTTCCTCATTGCAAAAGGCCAGGTAAAACTGGAAGAAGAAATCATTAAAAATTATAGCGGACTTAGTGCATATTATTTTATAGATACAGATTTATATGTGCTAAAAGTATGGAGTGAATATGTTTTTGGAAAATGCCATCCTTTTATTTTAGAGCAGATTGCTACCCGGAAATATGATTTCTATTTGTTGTGCAATACCGATCTGCCCTGGGTAGAAGATGAGTTACGTGAATACCCGGATGAAGAAAAAAGAATAGAATTGTTTCATATTTACAAAGATTTGCTTGCGCAGCAACAAACGCCGTGGAAGATTATTGAAGGCAATGAAACTGCCCGATTGCAAAGTGCAATCACTGCTATGAATCATTAAAAACAAAACTAAGCTCCTACAAAACTGTATTTTAATAATTGCACTTCCAGTATCTTTGCGCGCTTATGAGTATGACTGACGACAATCAATTGCAGGCGATCATTGCCCATGCCAAAGAATATGGTTTTATATTTCAAAGCAGTGAAATTTATGATGGCTTAAGCGCTGTGTATGATTATGGCCCTTACGGCAGCGAACTGAAAAAAAATATCCGCGATTACTGGTGGAAGAGTATGACGCAAATGCATAATAATATTGTCGGCATTGATGCGGCTATTTTTATGCATCCAACTACATGGAAAGCAAGTGGGCATTTGGCAAATTTTAGTGACCCGATGATTGATAATAAGGATAGTCAAAAACGGTACAGGGTAGATCATTTAATAGAAACTTTTGCCGAAAAACTGGAAAAAAATAATAAACCGGATGAGGCGAAACTTTTATTAGAAGAAATGGATGCTTTGTTGAAAAAAGATGATTTCGATGGTTTAAAAAGTTTGATTGAAAAAAATAAAATTTCCTGTGCAGTAAGCGGAACTGCTAATTGGACACCCATTCGCCAGTTTAACCTGATGTTTTCCACACAACTTGGTTCCGTAAGTGATGAAACGAATGAAATTTATTTAAGGCCGGAAACCGCGCAGGGAATTTTTGTAAACTTTCTGAACGTGCAAAAAAGCGCCCGGATGAAAATTCCTTTTGGCATAGCACAAACGGGCAAAGCATTTAGGAATGAGATTGTGGCGAGACAGTTTATTTTCCGGATGCGGGAATTTGAGCAAATGGAGATGCAATTTTTTATACAACCCGGCACACAAATGCAGTGGTATGAATATTGGAAAAATGAACGCCTCCAATGGCATTTATCTTTAGGCATTGATCCGGCAAAATATCGTTTTCATGATCATGTAAAGTTGGCGCATTACGCGGATGCAGCAGTGGATATTGAATATAATTTTCCATTTGGATTTAAAGAAGTGGAAGGAATTCATTCCCGCACAGATTTTGACCTGGCCAGCCATCAAAAATTCAGTAATAAAAAACTCACTTATTTTGATCCGGAACTGAATAAACATTATATCCCTTATGTGATTGAAACATCAATTGGCCTGGATCGCATGTGCCTGGTAATAATGTCTAATTCTTTCGAAGAAGAAGTATTAAAAAAAGAAGACGGCAGTACCGACACCCGCACAGTGATGCATATTCCGCCAATTATTGCTCCAATAAAACTGGCTATTTTACCATTAACCAAAAAAGATGGTTTGCCGGAATTAGCCAGGGATATTTTAGATACCTGTAAATATCATTTTCGTTGTTTTTATGAGGAAAAAGATACAATTGGAAAAAGATACCGTAGGCAGGATGCTATTGGAACACCATTCTGTATAACCATAGATCACCAGTCGAAAGAGGATGAAATGGTCACTTTGCGTCACCGTGATTCTATGCTTCAGGAAAGAATCAGTATCTCATCAATTACTCAAACTATTCAAAACTACCTCCTTTTATAAATATTTTGTATATTTGCAACCCCCTCCTGAAAACTAAGTAAACCTTATTTAGGGTTTTACGTATTTATAACATTACCAATATTATAAGTTAAATTATTTAATCACTATATATCCAATTATGACAAACTTTGCTAGCTTATTAATCCTACCCCAGTCTTTTACAATAGTTTCTGTTGTCGGAGCTGGTCTTGCAGGTATTATTTCAGGAGTATTTATTAAATACAGAATACTTGCAAAACAAAGAAAACGTATTCTTGATTTAGAAGATGAAATGCTGAAAAATCATGCACGAATCCTGAAACTGGAAAAGAAAAATACGCAATTGAAAGAAGATTCCAAGAATGGACTGGGACAAAATATCCAGGATGTATCCAAGCAGCAATTGAAACTGATTGCTTCCTGATCAGTTATCCATACAGCTCAAAATGAATGTCTTTTTTATCATAGCCTAGGGCTGCTATATTTTTGCGTGCATCATCAATCATATTTTTCCAGCCACATAAGTAAAATTTAGCATCCGTCTTATTTTTTTGCACAATGCTTTCATATACTTTGTGTACATAACCTATACACTCACCACAATCTTCTTTTTCCCTTGAATACGTTGGTATGTATGTAAAATTGGGCATTTCTTTTTCCAGTTGTTTCATTTCTTCATCATACAAGCCATCCGGGATATACCTGCAACCTGAGATAAGATATATGTTTTGATGTGGAATATTATGAAGCTGTATAAATTTCAACATACTTCTAAACGGTGCTATACCAGTTCCCGTACAAATAAAAAAAAGGTCCTTTTCTATTTCAGGCGGAAGTACGAAAACGCCCTGTGGACCACGTAGCATTACTTCATCACCTTCATTGACTTCGTTGAAAAGATACGTTGTTCCGGCGCCACCTTCCAACAATACAATTACCAATTCAATCACATTTGTTCCATCGGGATGCGAAGCAATAGAATAACTTCTCCATCGCTTATTCATTTTTTCATGTATAGGTAAATCAAGTGTTACGAATTGACCAGGTTTAAATTCAAAATCTTCCAGCTCCGGAATTTGAATCCAGTATCGCCGGGTATTTGCAGTTGCTTGTTCTATTTTTATAAACTTACCGGTACGCCATGGTGCAGCCATAAAATTTTTTTTGAAGATACAATACTATTTCATTTTACAATAACATTTCCTAAGTCTAAAAATTATCCTGCTTTCCTTTCTAGATAATATCTTTGCCGGGGCAGGATATGAAGGTACAAGAATTGATTAAAATTTACCAGGAATCGCCGCTTATAAAAGAGTTGGCAGGCAGTTTTTTGCCTGGAAATGATACGCTTTCAGATTCC